>NZ_JAEIMH010000002.1:162699-180958 GCF_016464295.1 Streptomyces sp. N35
GGAAGATACACAATCTGGGGGGAGTCCCCACCTCCCGGGTCGGAGAACCCCCCCCCCGGGGGGGGCGGGGGTTTTTCCGGAACTACCGGAGCTGGTCGGCGCGGGGTCAGTCCCCCTGCGCCAGATACCTCTGCACGGTCTCCGCCTTCTTCGTCAGCCCGTCCGTGTGGCCCGGGCGGATGTCCGCCTTCATCACGACGGAGACCCGGGGCGCCCGTGCCTCGACGGCGGCGACGGCGCGCTTGATGACGTCCATCACCTCGTCCCAGCTCTCCCCCTCGACGGACGTGAACATCGCGTCGGTGCGGTACGCGAGGCCGGAGTCGCGGACGACTCGGACGGCGTCGGCGACGTACTCCCCGACTTCGTCGCCGACACCGAGCGGCGTGACCGAGAACGCGACGATCATGCGCCGACGACCCCTTCACGACGGGCGCGGGAGGCGATCACCGCGGACTCGGCCTCGCGCTTGAGCTTGCGCTCCGCGTAGAAGCCGCCGAAGGGCAGCACCGAGAGCACGAAGTACAGAGCGGCGGTCTTCAGGTCCCACTTGGTGCGGTTCCAGGCGTCGAGCCAGAACAGCACGTAGAGGACGAAGAGCAGGCCGTGGATCGCGCCCATCACCGGGACGGCGTTGAACTCCGTGGTGCGCTTGAGCACCGAGCAGACGAGCAGCAGCAGGAAGGACACTGCCTCCGGCGCGGAGACGAGTCGGAGACGGCTGAGCGCGGAGGCGGTCTTGATGTCCACTGGAGGGCACCTTCGAGACAGGGGTCAGGGTCCTCTCAGGGTACGGATCCGACTTCTGCCCCTGTCGGCGGGTATGCCCTGACGGCTAACGTCACCCCGTGGCAACGTTCCGACTCCAAGGCAGCAAGGTGCTCGCCGTCGACCTGTCCGGCGACGCCGTGAAGGCGAAGAACGGCGCGATGGTCGCCTATGACGGCCAGATGGCGTTCAAGAAACTCTCCGGGGGTGGCGAAGGCATACGCGGCATGGTGACGCGCCGGCTGACCGGTGAGCAGATGGTGCTGATGGAAGTGAAGGGGCAGGGCACCTGCTTCTTCGCCGACCGCGCCTCCGAGATCAACCTCGTCAACCTCCAGGGCGACAAGCTCTACGTCGAGGCCAGCAACCTGCTGGCCACGGACGCGGGGCTGCGCACGGGCACGACCTTCACCGGTATGCGCGGCGCGACCTCGGGCAACGGCCTGTTCACCACGACCATCGAGGGCACGGGCCAGGCGGCCCTGATGTCCGACGGTCCCGCCGTGGTCCTACGGGTCTCGCCCCAGTACCCGCTGACCGTCGACCCGGGCGCGTACATCGCGCACCAGGGCAATGTGCGCCAGTCCTTCCAGTCCGGCGTGACCTTCCGCACCTTCATGGGCGAGGGCGGCGGCGAGGCCTTCCAGGTCCGCTTCGAGGGCGACGGGCTCGTGTACGTGCAGCCGAGCGAGCGGAACACCATCGGGGGCGATGTCTGATGCCGTTCCGCGAGATCAACTCCAAGATGATCGAGGCCCAGATCGGGCCCGGTCAGAAGCTCTTCTCCCAGCGCGGCGCGATGCTCGCGTACAAGGGAGAGGTCTCCTTCACGCCCAACATCCAGGGCGGACAGGGCGGTATCGGCTCGATGATCGGCCGACGCATGGCCGGCGAGGCGACCCCGCTGATGACGGTCGAGGGCAGCGGCACCGTGATGTTCGGTCACGGTGGCCACCACATCCAGGTGATCAGCCTGACCGGCGACACCTTGTACGTGGAGGCCGACCGGCTGCTCGCGTTCGACGGGACGCTGCAGCAGGGCACGATGTTCATGGGCTCGCAGGGCGGGGTCATGGGCATGGTGCGCGGCCAGGTGACCGGGCAGGGCCTGTTCACGACGACGCTCAAGGGCCACGGCGCGGTGGCCGTGATGGCGCACGGCGGAGTCATCGAGATCCCGATCACCCCGCAGCGCCCCATCCATGTCGACCCGCAGGCCTACGTCGCCCACCACGGCGACGTACGCAACAAGCTGTCCACCGCGCTGACCTGGCGCGACGCCGTCGGCCGCGGTTCGGGTGAGGCGTTCCAGCTGGAGCTGTCCGGCAACGGCGCGGTGTACGTCCAGGCCTCGGAGGAGAAGCTGTGACCGGCCCTGTGATCCACGACCCGCAGACCCTGCCGGTCGACGACAACGTCAATGCGTACACCTTCTGCGTGGAGCTCAAGGGGAGCCAGTGGTTCCTGCAGAAGGGCAAGATGATCGCCTACTACGGGTCGATCGAGTTCAACGGCATCGGGCACGGGCGGCTCGACCGCCTGGTCCGTACGTCCTTCCACTCGCCGCTGCACGCGAGCGACTGGGTGGTGGCCGAGGGCAGCGGCAAGATGCTGCTCGCGGACCGCTCCTTCGACGTGAACTCGTACGACCTGGAGAACGGGAACCTGACGATCAGGTCCGGAAATCTGCTCGCGTACCAGCCGACGCTGGCCCTGAAGCAGTCGATCGTGCCGGGCTTCCTGACACTGATCGGGACCGGCAAGTTCGTGGCCGCGTCCAACGGCCCCGTGGTCTTCATGGAGCCGCCGATCCGCGTCGACCCGCAGGCGCTCGTCGGCTGGGCGGACTGCCCCTCGCCGTGCCACCACTACGACCACGGCTACATGTCGGGCGTGATGGGCGGCGTACGGGCGCTGACCGGAATCGGCGGGGCCTCCGGCGAGGAGCACCAGTTCGAGTTCGACGGGGCCGGGACCGTACTGCTGCAGTCCAGCGAGGCGCTCATGGCCGAGCAGGCGACCGGGCATGTGCCGCAGCAGGCGGGAGTGCCGGGCGGACAGGGAACGCCGGGTCAGCCGGGGGTGCCGCGGCTGCCGGGGCAGCTCGGAGGCCTGCAGCGGCGGTTCGGGCTCTGAACGTGAACGGTAGTCTGCGGTGTGTGACGTCGCCCCACCGATGGTTCGAATTTCAACTTTCTAGGTAGAATCGATTCATGGAGACCGACAACGCCACCCCCCGCTGGCTCACCGAGGACGAGCAGTGCGCCTGGCGCACCTATCTCGCCGTGAACCGGCTCCTCACGTATCAGATGGAAAAGGATCTGCAGCCGTTCGGCCTGACGATGAACGACTACGAGATCCTGGTCAATCTCTCCGAGTCCGAGGACCTGCGGATGCGGATGAGCGATCTGGCCACCGCGACCCTGCAGTCCAAGAGCCGGCTGTCGCACCAGATCACGCGGATGGAGAACGCCGGGCTCGTACGCCGCGAGAACTGCGAGTCCGACCGCCGCGGTCTGTTCGCGGTGCTCACCGACGAGGGCCACGCGACCATGAAGAAGGTCGCGCCGCACCACGTCGCCTCGGTGCGCAAGCACTACATCGACTTGATGACGCCGGAGTCGCTCGCCTCGCTGCGCGCCACGCTCAAGCCGATCGCCGAGCATCTGCGCACGCAGCGCGGCAAGCCCTAACCCAGCGGCAGTTCGACCTCGAACAGCGCCCCGCCGTCCGATGAGCCGCCGACACTCATCCGGCCGCCATGGCGCCGCACCACATCACGGGCGATCGCGAGCCCGAGTCCGGCGCCGCCCTCGTCACGTGTGCGTGCGTCGTCGAGGCGGACGAAGCGCTCGAAGATCCGCGCCCGTTCGGCCTCGGGGACGCCCGCGCCGTCGTCGGCAACGGTGAGGACCGCGTGCTCGCCTTCGGTGGTGAGGGTGACGGTGATACGGGAACGGGCGTGGCGCTGCGCGTTGTCGAGCAGGTTGCCGAGCACCCTGGCCAACTGGCCGCGCGAACCGTTCACTTCGACGCTCCCGTCCGCCTGCGTCCGTACGGGAATCGTGTCGGCGACCCGCTGTGAGACCTCCTCGCGCACCAGCGCCGCGAGATCGACCCGGGCGTCCGCCGGCCGCTCCCCCGCGTCCAGGCGCGCGAGCAGCAGCAGATCGGCGGCGAGCGCCTGCAGCCGTACGGTGTCCTCCACCGCGCCGTCCAGGTCCAGCAACTCCGGGTGGGCGGCGGCCACTTCGAGCTGGGTGCGCAGGGAGGCGATCGGGCTGCGCAGCTCGTGCGAGGCGTCGGCGACGAAGCGGCGCTGCCGCTCGACGCTCGCCTCGAGGGCGGCCAGCGTCTCGTTGGTGGTCTTCGCGAGCCTGGCGATCTCGTCGTGCGTGTCCGGCTCGGGCACGCGGCGGCTCAGGTCCTCGGACGCGGTGATCGCGGCCATCTCCTGGCGGATGCCCTCGACCGGGCGCAGCGCGCGCTGGGTGGCGAGCCAGGTGACGCCGCCGACGATGAGCACCAGGGCGGGCAGACCGATCAGCATCGAGGTCAGCGCGGTGCTCGCGGCACCCTCCGTGGCGCTGAGCGGGGCACCCGCGTACACCTCGACGGTGGTGTCGTCCCGTGTGGTCACCTCGACGGCGGCGAACTGGTAGTCCCCTCTCTCGCCGTCGACGGTCGCCTTGCCCTTGCCGTACCAGACGCGGTCGGAGATCTCGCCGACCTCGGGGTCGTCCTGGTCCCGGTCGTCGTCCTCCTCGTCCTGGTCGGGCGCGAGGGAGGGCCGCGGCTTGACCGCTGCGACCCCGGTCCCGCTGATCGCCTCCAGATCCTCGCTCGCGGCACGCAGCCGGTCCTCGCGGTCGATGACCTGGACCGGATGGTCCTCGCTGTCGGGCAGTTCGAGGTTCGCGTACGGGGTTCCGGCGGCGAGCTGGGAGGCGACGCGGCGGGCGGCGGACTCGGCCGAGCCGGAGGCCTGTTCGGTGAGGTTGGCGCGCAGCGACAGGAACACCGCGGTGCCGGCGCCGATCAGGGCGATGGCGACGACGGTGGTGGCGCCGAGGGCGGCCCGGGCGCGTACGGACGAGAAGAACCGCCTCATCGCTCTTCGCTCTCGAGCCGGTAGCCGGCGCCGCGCACGGTCTTGATCAGCTGGGCGCCGAGCTTGCGGCGCAGGGTGCTGACGTACACCTCGACGATGTTGGGGTCGCCCTCGTACGCGAAGTCCCACACGTGCTCGAGGATCTCGGCCTTGGACACGACCTCGCCGGCGCGGGTGGCGAGCTGCTCGAGCACCGCGAACTCCTTGGCGGTGACGACGATCTCCTCCTCGCCCCGGTGCACACGGCGGGCCGCGGTGTCGACTTTGAACTCGCCGAGCTCGATCACGGGTGAGGCACTCCCGCTGCTCCCCCGCCTGCGCAGGAGCGCCTTGATCCGCGCCACGAGCACGACGTACGAGAACGGCTTGGTGAGGTAGTCGTCGGCGCCGGTGTCGAGCCCTTCGGCCTCGTCGTACTCGCCGTCCTTGGCGGTGAGCATCAGGATCGGTACGTCGTTGCCGGCGGCGCGCAGGGTTGCGCAGACGCGGTAGCCGTTCATGCCAGGCAGCATGATGTCGAGGATGAGCAGGTCGTACGGGTTCTCGGCCGCCATGTGCAGCCCTTCGAGCCCGTCGTGCACGACGTCCACGGCGTAGCCCTCGGCGGTGAGGCCCTTGGCGAGGGACAGGGCGAGACGTTTTTCGTCCTCGACGATCAGCAGGCGCATGCCTCAAGGATCGCAGGGGGCGCCTGAAGGGATCTTCAGCAACTCAGCCCCTGCGGCGTTTGAGCAGATCCGAACGGAGTTCGGATGAGGGGGTCCGGGGGCGGAGCCCCCGGTTTCGGGAAGGGGCGGGCAGGGGAAAGCAGCCCGCCGCAGGCCCCCACCCAGCCGCAGCCGAAAGCGCCTCAGCCCTGTGTGAGGCCCGACACCAGCTCATCCGCCGCCGCGTAGGGATCCAAGGAGCCCGCCGCGACCCGCTCCGCCAGCGCGCCCAGCCGCTGGTCGCCGCGGAGGTCCGCGATCCGTTCGCGGAGCGCCGTGACCGCGATGGTCTCCACCTCGTGGGCGGCACGGGCCGTACGCCGCTCGGCGAGCACGCCCCGCTCCTCCATCCAGGCCCGGTGCTTCTCCAGGGCCTCGACCACCTCGTCGACGCCCTCGGCCCGTGACGCGACCGTCTTGACGATCGGGGGACGCCAGTCGCCGGGACCGCGCGACTCCCCCAGACCCAGCATGTGGTTGAGCTCGCGCACCGTGGAGTCCGCACCGTCCCGGTCGGCCTTGTTGACCACGTACACATCGCCGATCTCCAGGATCCCGGCCTTCGCCGCCTGGATCCCGTCCCCCATCCCGGGGGCGAGCAGCACCACGGAGGTGTCCGCCTGGGAGGCGATCTCCACCTCGGACTGCCCGACGCCGACCGTCTCGACGAGCACGACATCGCAGCCCGCGGCGTCGAGCACACGGATCGCCTGGGGCGCGGCCCAGGCGAGACCGCCGAGATGGCCGCGCGTGGCCATCGAGCGGATGTAGACACCGGGATCCGAGGCGTGGTCCGCCATCCGGATCCGGTCACCGAGCAGCGCGCCGCCCGAGAAGGGCGACGAGGGATCCACCGCGAGGACCCCGACCCGCTTGCCGGCCCGCCGGTACGCCGACACCAGGGCCGAGGTCGATGTCGACTTGCCGACACCGGGCGAGCCGGTGAGCCCGACCACGTAGGCGTGGCCGGTCAGCGGCGCGAGCGCCGCCATCACCTCCCGCAGCTGCGGCGACGCCCCCTCGACCAGCGAGATCAGCCGGGCCACGGCCCGCGGCCGGCCCTCCCGCGCCTGAGCCACCAGCGAGGGGACGTCGTGCATCTCAGCTCCAGTTCGTTCGTACGCCTACGGGAAGCAGCCCTGGGAAAGGGCAGGACCTCAGGCCTTGGGCACCCGCACGATCAGCGCGTCACCCTGACCGCCGCCACCGCACAGCGCCGCCGCACCCACGCCGCCGCCACGGCGCTTGAGCTCGAGGGCCAGGTGGAGCACGATCCGGGCGCCGGACATGCCGATGGGGTGGCCCAGGGCAATCGCGCCACCGTTGACGTTCACCTTTTCCGGGGTAACGCCGAGGTCCTTCATTGACTGGACCGAAACCGCCGCAAAGGCCTCGTTGATCTCGATCAGGTCGAGGTCCTCGACCGAGATGCCCTCCTTCTTCACGGCGTGCTGGATGGCGTTGGACGGCTGCGACTGCAGCGAGTTGTCCGGGCCCGCCACATTGCCGTGCGCGCCGATCTCCGCGATCCACTCCAGACCCAGCTCGATGGCCTTGGTCTTGCTCATCACCACGACCGCCGCCGCACCGTCGGAGATCTGCGAGGCGGTGCCCGCCGTGATGGTGCCGTCCTTCGCGAAGGCCGGACGCAGCTTGCCGAGGGACTCGGCGGTGGTCTCGGGGCGGATGCCCTCGTCCTTGGCGAAGATCACCGCGTCGCCCTTGCGCTGCGGGATCTCGACGGGGGTGATCTCGGCCTCGAAGATGCCGTTGGCCTGCGCGGCCGCCGCGCGCTGGTGCGAGAGCGCACCGATCTCGTCCTGGTCGGCGCGCTTCAGGCCCAGGCGGGTGTTGTGCTTCTCCGTGGACTCACCCATCGCGATCCCCTCGAAGGAGTCGGTCAGTCCATCGTGGGCCATGGAGTCCAGCATTTCGATCGCGCCGTACTTGAAGCCCTCTCGAGACTTCGGCAGCAGATGCGGGGCGTTGGTCATCGACTCCTGGCCGCCCGCGACCACGATGTCGAACTCGCCGGCGCGGATCAGCTGGTCCGCGAGCGCGATCGCGTCCAGGCCGGAGAGACAGACCTTGTTGACCGTCAGCGCGGGGACGTTCATCGGAATGCCGGCCTGCACGGCCGCCTGGCGCGCCGGGATCTGCCCTGCCCCGGCCTGGAGGACCTGCCCCATGATGACGTATTGGACCTGGTCACCGCCGATGCCCGCCCGCTCGAGCGCGGCCTTGATCGCGAAGCCGCCGAGGTCGGCTCCGGAGAAGGACTTCAGCGAACCCAGCAGGCGTCCCATGGGCGTGCGGGCCCCGGAGACGATCACTGAGGTCGAGCTGTTCGTTCCAGAAGTTCCAGACATGAGGCTTGGCCCCTAGGAGATGAGGAGTGAACGAGGGTTTACTCGCAATGTACTGACGAGTACCCGCCCGGGTCACCGGGCTGAGAGTGTGATCGCGCGCACGTTGCGTAATCGCGGCCCGAGGCGCTGCACTGGACGGATGCTGACGCGCATCGACCACATCGGGATCGCCTGCCACGACCTTGAGAAGACGGTGGAGTTCTACGTCTCCACGTACGGCTTCGAGGTCTTCCACACCGAGGTCAACGAGGAGCAGGGCGTACGCGAAGCCATGCTCAAGATCAATGAGACCTCCGACGGAGGGGCTTCGTACCTCCAACTGCTCGAGCCGATCCGCGAGGACTCCACGGTCGCGAAGTGGCTCGCCAAGAACGGGGAGGGAGTTCATCACATCGCGTTCGGTACGGCCGACGTCGACGCCGACGCCGCTTCCGTACGCGAAAAGGGCGTCCGTGTCCTTTATGACGAGCCGCGCCGCGGTTCGATGGGGTCGCGGATCACGTTCCTGCACCCCAAGGACTGTCACGGAGTCCTCACGGAACTCGTCACTTCCGCACCGGCCGAGTCCCAGGACCACTGACCTCGCGTTATCGGGCCCGGTAGGGTTGGGGCGGTCGTGCGTGTACGTGGCACGGCCGCTTGCCGGGGTCTCGATTTCGGGGGACGGGCGTCGGGGCAGCCGCCCCTGCCCTGCCGATGATCTGACACCATTCCCCGGGAGCCCCGTTCGGCGGATGGACAGGGCTCGGTTGGAGAGACTTGCGACCAGGGTTGGGGTCTCCCCTGCTCGAAGAGCTTGGGGAAGGATGGGACCGCGCAGTGCGGGGCTACGAAGGCCAGGAGAACAGGCGGCCGGCTGAGACCGACAGCCTCTCTCGGTTCGAAGCCGAGATGGACCGGCTGAAGAAGGACCGCGAGAAGGCGGTTCAGCACGCCGAGGACCTGGGGTACCAGGTCGAGGTGTTGCGCGCCAAGCTCCACGAGGCGCGCCGCAGCCTCGCGAGCCGCCCTGCCTACGACACGGCTGACATCGGCTACCAGGCCGAGCAGCTGCTCCGTAACGCCCAGATCCAGGCCGACCAGCTGCGCACCGACGCCGAGCGCGAGCTGCGCGAGGCCCGTGCCCAGACCCAGCGCATCCTCCAGGAGCACGCCGAACAGCAGGCCCGGCTGCAGTCCGAGCTGCATTCCGAGGCCGTGTCCCGCCGTCAGCAGCTCGACCAGGAGCTGGCCGAGCGCCGCAGGACCGTCGAGAACCACGTCAACGAGAACGTGGCGTGGGCCGAGCAGCTGCGCGCCCGTACCGAGCAGCAGGCCCGCCGCCTGCTCGACGACTCCCGCGCCGAGGCCGACCAGGCCCTGGCCGCCGCACGCGCCGAGGCCGAGCGGATCAACGCCGAGGCCCGTCAGCGCCTGACCGACGAGGCCGAGTCCGCCCGCACCGAGGCGCAGGAGATCCTGCGCCGGGCCCGCGCGGACGCCGAGCGTCTCCTGAACGCCGCGTCCACGCAGGCACAGGAGGCCACCGACCACGCCGAGCAGCTGCGGACGTCGACCGCCTCCGAGTCCGACCAGGCCCGCCGCCAGGCCACCGAGCTGTCCCGCGCCGCCGAGCAGCGGATGCAGGAGGCCGAGACCGCGCTGCGCGAGGCGCGCGCCGAGGCCGAGAAGGTCGTCGCCGAGGCGAAGGAGTCCGCCGAGAAGCGGATCACGAGCGCCGAGTCGACCAACGAGCAGCGCACCCGCACCGCCAAGGAGCAGGTGGCGCGCCTGGTCAGCGAGGCGACCAAGGAGGCAGAGGCCGCCAAGGCGCAGGCCGAGCAGCTGCTCGCGGACGCCCGCGCGGCCGCCGAGAAGGTCACCGCGGAGGCCACCGAGAAGGCCCGCACCATCACCGCCGAGGAGTCGGCGTCCCAGCTCTCCAAGGCGGCCAAGACCGCCGAGGACGTACTCAACAAAGCCTCCGAGAACGCCAAGGCCACCACCAAGGCGGCGAGCGAGGAGGCCGAGCGGATCCGCGGCGAGGCCCAGGCCGAGGCCGACCGGCTGCGCGGCCAGGCGCAGGAGATCGCCGAGCAGCTCAAGGGCGCGGCCAAGGACGACACCAAGGAGTACCGCGCCAAGACCGAGGAGCTGCAGGAGGAGGCGCGCCGGCTGCGCGGCGAGGCCGAGCAGCTGCGCGCCGAGGCCGTCGCCGAGGGCGAGCGCATCCGGGGCGAGGCGCGGCGCGAGGCGGTGCAGCAGATCGAGGAGGCGGCCTCCTCCGCCGAGGAGCTGCTCGCGAAGGCGCGTACGGACGCCGATGAACTGCGCGGCGCCGCGGGCACCGAGGCCGAGCGCGTTCGCACGGAGGCCATCGAGCGCGCCACGACGCTGCGCAAGCAGGCCGAGGAAACGCTTGAGCGCACCCGCGCCGAGGCCGAACGGCACCGCACCGAGGCCGAGGAGCGCGCCGAAGCCGTCAAGGCGGAGGCCGAACAGGCGGCGCGGAAGCTGCGCGAGGACACCGAACGGGCCATTGCGCAGCGGCAGTCGGAGGCGGCCGACGAGCTGACCCGGCTGCACACCGAGGCCGAGCAGCGCATCACCGCCGCCGAGGCCGCCCTCGTCGAGGCGCGCGCCGAGGCCGAACGGCTGCGCCGGGGGGCCGCCGGAGGGGCCGAGCGGCTGCGCACCGGGGCCGCCGAACGGATCCGGGCGCTGCAGGTCGCAGGCCGAGACCGAGGCGGAGCGGCTGCGGACCGAGGCGGCTTCGGACACGGCGCAGAGCCGTGCCGACGCCGAGGCCTTCGCCGTACGGCTGCGGACCGAAGCAGCCACCGAGGCCGAGCAGTTGAAGGCCGAGGCTCAGGACAGCGCGGACCGGATCCGCGCCGAGGCGCAGACCGCCGCCGAGCGGGTGGGCACCGAGGCCGCCGAGGCCCTGCGGGCCGCGCAGGAGGAAGCCGGCCGGCGCCGGCGCGAGGCCGAGGAGCTGCTCACCGCCGCGCGCGGCGAGGCCGACCAGGAGCGTGAGCGGGCCCGCGAGCAGAGCGAGGACCTCCTCGCCAGCGCCCGCAACCGGGTCGACGAGGCGCAGACCGAGGCGGCCCGACTGGTCGAGGAGGCGGACCGCCGCGCGACCGATCTCGTGGCCGCCGCCGAGCTGACGGCTCAGCAGGTACGGGACTCCGTCGCCGGGTTGCAGGAGCAGGCCCAGGAGGAGATCTCCGGACTTCGCTCGGCCGCCGAGCACGCCGCCGAGCGCACCAGGACCGAGGCGCAGGAGGAGGCGGACCGGGTCCGCGCCGACGCGTATGCCGAGCGCGAGCGGGCCTCCGAGGACTCCGCGCGCGTACGGCGTCAGGCGCAGGAGGAGTCCGAGGCCGCCAAGTCGCTTGCCGAGCGCACCATGTCCGAGGCGATCGCGGAGTCCGAGCGGCTCAGGTCCGAGACGGCCGAGCACGCCCAGCGGCTGCGTACCGAGGCCTCCGACGCGATCGCGTCCGCCGAGCAGGACGCGTCCCGTACGCGGGCCGAGGCGCGCGAGGACGCCAACCGGATCCGCAGCGACGCGGCCACGCAGGCCGACCAGTTGATCGGCGAGGCGACCGGCGAGGCCGAGCGGCTGCGGGCCGAGGCGGCCGAGACGGTCGGCTCCGCGCAGCAGCACGCCGAGCGCACCCGTACCGCCGCCGAGCAGATCAAGGCGGACGCGGCCGCCGAGGCCGAACGGATCCGCAGCGAGGCGCAGTCGGAGGCCGAGCGCACCCTCGACGAGGCGCGCCAGGCCGCCAACAAGCGGCGCAGCGAGGCCGCCGAGCAGGTCGACAAGCTCGTCACCGAGGCGGTGTCCGAGGCCGAGAAGCTCACCCAGGACGCCGCCGAGAAGGCCCTCAAGACCGCCACGGACGCCGAGGCGCAGGCCGACACGATGGTCGGCGCCGCGCGGAACGAGGCGGAGCGGCTGGTCTCCGAGGCGACGGTCGAGGGCAACTCGCTGGTGGAGAAGGCCCGTACGGACGCCGACGAGCTGCTCGTCGGCGCACGCCGGGACGCGACCGCCATAAGGGAGCGGGCCGAGGAGCTGCGCGACCGCATCACGGGCGAGATCGAGGAACTGCACGAGCGCGCACGGCGCGAGTCGGCCGAGCAGATGCGGTCGGCGGGCGAGCGCTGCGACGCGCTCGTGAAGGCCGCCGAGGAGCAGCTCGCCGAGTCCACCGCCAAGGCCAAGAACCTGGTCTCGGAGGCCAACTCCGAGGCGGGCAAGGTCCGTATCGCCGCGGTCAAGAAGGCCGAGCAGCTGCTCAAGGAGGCCGAGCAGAAGAAGGCCGAGACGCTGCGCGAGGCCGAGCGGGTCAAGGCGGAGGCGGAGGCCGAGGCCGAGCGCCTCGTCGACGAGGGCAGGCGCGAGCTGGACGTCCTGGTGCGCCGGCGTGAGGACATCCAGGCCGAGATCTCCCGTGTCCAGGACGTACTTGAGGCGTTGGAGTCTTTTGAGGCTCCCGTCGGCGGCGGCAAGGACAGCGGCGTCAAGGCGGGCGCGAGCGTCGGCGCCCCTCGTTCGGGTGGCAAGTCCACGGACAGCTGAGGGACTCGGCGCGGGACGTTCCGGGCCTTTCCCGAAGATCCCGGGCCACGTTCGGGTGACGATCTGATGGATTGTCCGTGATGGCCTCGTTCGGGTGGCCCGCCGTTCAAGGGGTGGCGAGGGGCACAAACCCCGTACCCGACAAGGACGTTCGACCCTGGTGCTGGCAAGCGGTCTTGAGCTCAGCCACTCAAAAGGGTGGGCATTCTCCAGATCAAACCGGCATACGCTCGATGACACGCCGCCCTGACCCCTAGGATTCCCCCTATCACCTCACCGGTCTCATTCGACAGGAACCCCATGAGCGACACTTCCCCCTACGGCTTCGAGCTTGTGCGGCGTGGGTACGACCGCGCTCAGGTGGACGAACGTATCTCCAAGCTCGTCTCCGACCGTGACAGTGCTCTGGCTCGTATCACTGCTCTGGAAAAGCGCATCGAGGAGCTCCACCTCGAGACGCAGAACGCACAGGCCCAGGTATCCGACGCCGAGCCGTCGTATGCCGGTCTGGGCGCGCGCGTCGAGAAGATCCTGCGCCTCGCCGAGGAGGAGGCCAAGGATCTGCGCGAGGAGGCCCGCCGCGCGGCCGAGCAGCACCGTGAGCTCGCCGAGTCGGCGGCCCAGCAGGTGCGCAATGACGCGGAGACCTTCGCCGCCGACCGCAAGGCCAAGGCGGAGGACGAGGGCGTCCGGATCGTCGAGAAGGCCAAGGGCGACGCGTCCACCCTCCGCGCCGAGGCGCAGAAGGACGCGCAGCAGAAGCGCGAGGAGGCCGACGCGCTCTTCGAGGAGACCCGCGCCAAGGCCGCCCAGGCCGCCGCGGACTTCGAGACGAACCTGGCCAAGCGCCGCGAGCAGTCGGAGCGCGACCTCGCGTCCCGTCAGGCCAAGGCCGAGAAGCGCCTCGCGGAGATCGAGCACCGCGCGGAGCAGCTCCGCCTGGAGGCCGAGAAGCTGCGTACCGACGCCGAGCGCCGCGCCCGCCAGACGGTGGAGACCGCGCAGCGCCAGGCCGAGGACATCGTGGCCGACGCCAACGCCAAGGCCGACCGGATCCGCAGCGAATCGGAGCGTGAGCTTGCCGCGCTGACGAACCGCCGCGACTCCATCAACGCGCAGCTGACCAACGTCCGCGAGATGCTGGCCACGCTGACCGGTGCGGCCGTCGCCGCCGCCGGTGCCCCGGAGGACGAGCCCGTCACGCGGGGCGTTCCGGCTCAGCAGTCCCGCTGATCAGGAGCCTCTGAGGCTGCAGTACGAGGGCAGAGCCCCCGGTCACTCCAAGTGGCAGGGGGCTTTGTCCCGTTTTAGCGTGGCCGCATGATCGAGCTCGAGGGCCTGACGAAGCGGTACGGCGAGAAGGTGGCCGTCAACGACCTCACGTTCGCCGTGCGACCCGGCATCGTGACCGGGTTCCTCGGCCCGAACGGCGCGGGCAAGTCGACGACCATGCGCATGATGCTGGGGCTCGACAACCCCACGGCCGGCGACGTCCGTATCGACGGACGGCACTACGCCCAGATCAAGCACCCGCTGCGGTACATCGGCGCCCTGCTCGACGCCAAGGCCATGCACGGCGGCCGCAGCGCGTACAACCATCTGCTCTGCCTGGCGCAGTCCAACGGGATCCCCGACAGCCGCGTCCACGAGGTCCTGGACACCGTCGGGCTCACCGCCGTCGCCAAGAAGAAGGCCAAAGGCTTCTCGCTCGGCATGGGCCAGCGCCTCGGTATCGCGGGCGCCCTGCTCGGCGACCCGCAGATCCTGATGTTCGACGAGCCGGTCAACGGGCTCGACCCCGAGGGCATCCACTGGATCCGCAACCTCATGAAGGGGCTCGCGGCCCAGGGCCGTACCGTCTTCGTCTCCTCGCACCTCATGAGCGAGATGGCGCTGACCGCCGACCACCTCGTCGTCATCGGCCAGGGCCGGCTGCTCGCGGACACCTCGATGGCGGGCTTCATCCGCGAGAACTCCCGCTCCTACGCACGGCTGCGCTCCCCCCAGCAGGAGCGGCTGCGCGATGTGCTGCACGCCGAGGGCATCACCGTCGTCGAGGCCGGCAACGGGACCCTCGAAGTGGACGGCACCCCGGTCGAGCGGCTCGGTGAGCTCGCCGCCCGGCATCAGCTCGTCCTCCATGAGCTGAGCCCGCAGCAGGCCTCGCTCGAAGAGGCGTTCATGCAGCTCACGGCCGAGTCCGTGGAATATCACGCACACTCCGAGACCGGCGCGCCCGACACCTCCGGCTGGCAGCAGTCGAATGATCAGTGGTCGCAGAAGAAGGGGCAGTGACCGATGTCTTCGACGCGTGTACTGAAGTCGGAGTGGACGAAGATCAAGTCGGTGGCCTCGACGCCGTGGACGCTGCTGCTCGCCATGGTGTTCACCATCGGTCTGGGCATGCTGATCTCGTACTTCGCGACGAGTGACTTCGACAAGCTGGACGCGAAGGACCAGCTGACCTTCGACGCCACCGCGATCAGCTTCGCGGGCATGGGCCTCGGGCAGCTGGCGATGATCGTGTTCGGCGTGCTCGTGGTCGCCAACGAGTACAGCACCGGCATGATCCGCACCTCGCTGGCCGCTGTGCCGCAGCGCGGCAGGTTCCTGTTCAGCAAGGTGGCCGTGGCGACGGCGCTGGCCCTGGTGGTCGGCATGGTCACGGCCTTCGTCGCCTTCTTCCTCGGCCAGGCGATGATGGGCGACCACAAGGTGGCCATCGGCGACCCCGGGGTGCTGCGCGCGGTGATCGGCGGCGGGCTCTATATGACGCTGGTCGCGGTCTTCTCCATGGGCGTCGCGTCCATCCTGCGCAGCCCGATGCTCTCGCTCGGCATCCTGATGCCGCTGTTCTTCCTGATCTCCCCGATCCTCGGCTCGGTCTCGGCGACCAAGAAGGTCGCGCGCTACCTGCCGGACCAGGCGGGCCAGAAGATCATGCAGGTGGTCAAGCCCTTCGACGACACCACCCCGTACGGCCCGTGGGGCGGACTCGCCATCATGATCGCCTGGGTGCTCGTGGCGCTGGGGATCGGCTATCTGCTCCTGAAGAAGCGGGACGCCTAGGACTTGTCCGGCCGATCATTCACCGGGTGCGGACCGGTCCCACGATCGCTCGGGCGAGGTGAGAGCGCGAAGAGGAAGCACCCGTCGTTGCGATGATGCTCACCCGGGCATCATGCCCGACTGCCTACAGCCATGATCAGCCGGACAAGACCTGGTACCCGTACGCAGCCGAAAGTACGGACGTTGCCCGTGTGACCCCTGAGGTTTCCCGGATAGCACCCGCCGCACATGGCCGGAACCGTCAACGGCTAGTTATCCTCCTTAGCTCCAAGGGGGACGAACTTTCCGTGTGCCCCGACGTTCTGAACCTGACCTGTCGATGGGTGCAGCATGATCGAGGCAGTCGGCCTGACCAAGCGCTATGGCGCGAAGACGGCCGTGTACAACCTTTCCTTCCAGGTGCGGCCCGGTGCCGTCACCGGCTTCCTGGGCCCCAACGGTTCGGGCAAGTCGACGACGATGCGCATGATCCTCGGGCTCGACAACCCCACGGCCGGCCACGTCACCATCGCCGGCCACCCCTACCGCAGACTCCCCAACGCCCCGCGCCAGGTGGGCGCGCTGCTCGACGCCAAGGCGGTGCACGGCGGCCGGCACGCCCGTAACCACCTCCTGTGCCTGGCCCAGCTGTCCGGCATCCCGGCCCGCCGGGTGGACGAGGTGCTCGGCGTGGTCGGGCTCCAGGACGTCGCCAAGAAGCGCTCCAAGGGCTTCTCGCTCGGCATGGGCCAGCGGCTCGGCATCGCCGCGGCGCTGCTCGGCGACCCGCAGGTGCTGCTCTTCGACGAGCCGGTCAACGGGCTCGACCCCGAGGGCATCCTCTGGGTCCGCAACCTCATGAAGGCGCTGGCCGCCGAGGGCCGTACGGTCTTCGTCTCCTCGCACCTCATGAGCGAGATGGCGCTGACCGCCGACCACCTGATCGTGATCGGCCGCGGCCAGCTGCTCGCCGACATGACGGTCAAGCAGTTCATCTCGGCGAACTCCGCGGACTTCGCCCGCGTACGCACCCCGGACACCGAGCCGCAGGCGCGCGAGAAGCTCTCGGCCGCGCTCACCGAGGCCGGCGGGCATGTGATGCCCGAGGCGGACGGCGGACTGCGCGTGACCGGGCTCGCGCTGCCGAGGATCAGCGATCTCGCGCACGACTCGGACGTACGGCTGTGGGAGCTCTCGCCGCACCAGGCCTCGCTCGAGGAGGCGTACATGCGGATGACGCAGGGCGCGGTCGACTACCGCTCGACGATCGACCAGAAGGCCGGTCTGCAGCAACTGCCGCCGCCGCAGGCGCAGTTCCAGGCGCCGGTGCCCGGCCAGGGCCAGCCCGGCTGGTACGCGCCGCCGGCGCCGCAGCACGGCGGACAGCCCTTCGCGATGCCGCAGGGGGCGCCCGGCGCTCCCGTACCGCCGGCCGCTCCCGTACCGCCGTCGGCCGCTCCTGTGCCCCCGTCGGCCGCTCCCGTGCCGAACCCGTACGCGCAGCCTGCCGACGCCCCTGCGGCCCAGCCTCCGGCAGCCCCGGTCGCGCAAGCTCCCGCCGCCCCGGTGGCCGCTCCCCCGGCGCCTGCCCCCGCGGCCGCGCCCGACCTGACCAAGTCCGAGAACAACGAGAACGGGGCCGCCCGATGAGTAGCCCGATCAGCAGCCAGCCCCCGCAGGCCGCCCCGGCCCCCATGCAGCAGGCACCGGCCCCTTGGCAGGGCGCGCCCGCCGCGACCTACACCTCGCCGATCCCGATCCGCTCCACGCACCTGGGCCACGCCCTCGCCTCGGAGTGGACCAAGATCCGCTCGGTGCGCTCCACGATGTGGACGCTGGGCGTGATGTTCCTTCTCGTCCTCGGCATCAGCACGATGACCGCCGTCGGCCTCTCCAGCTCCACCTACGCCGAGATCCCGCTGCTCTCGGGCGGGTTGTTCGGCCTGATGCTCGGCCAGATCTGCATCGTCACGCTCGGCGTCCTGGTGATCACTTCCGAGTACGGCACGGGCATGATCCGTACGACGATGACCGCCTGCCCCGCGCGCGGCCGGGTGCTCGCCGCGAAGGCGCTCGTCTTCTTCTCGCTGTCGTTCACGATGACGCTGGTGGCCACCACGCTCACCGCGCTGATCCAGTCGGCGATGCTCGGCGGCAAGTCACCGAGCGAGTTCTCCACCCTGCCGAAGGACTCGATCGTCAACGGCGAGGTCATCGCCACCACCAACGAGTGGCTCGACGCGACCGTGGGCGCCTCGCTGTACGTCGCACTGCTCGGTCTGCTCGCCCTGGCCGTCGGCGCGATCCTGCGGCACTCGGCCGGTGCGATCACCACGATGCTCGCGGTCATCCTGCTGCCGCTGCTGCTCGCCCTGTTCATGCAGATGGAGAGCCTGCGCGACCTCCAGGAGGCGCTGATCGAGTACTCGCCCCTGAACGGTCTGGCGACCCTCTACCAGCTGCCCTTCATGGGTGACGAGGGCTCGGGCAGCGGCTGGGGCCTGCTCGGCATCCTCGCCTGCGTGACCGTCGCGGCGCTCGCGGGAGCTTTCGCTCTCACCCACAAGCGTGATGTGTAACCCGCCGGGTCAACAGCTCAGTATCTAGGCGCATTACGGGACCGCCGGACCCGCCGGGGGCGGGGGGCCCCCGCCGTCCCCCCGGCCCTCGGGCCCGGCCTGGG
>NZ_JAEIMH010000002.1:180968-184196 GCF_016464295.1 Streptomyces sp. N35
CTTGCGAGCCCGTTCCGGGCCCCGCCCCCCCGGGGGGGGGCGGCGGTCCCTCGCGTTCCAGCAGGCCTTGTGCCAGTGCCTGCGGTCGTCCACCCCGCCGTGCTGCGGCCAGGCCACCACATGCGGAACGCCGGACGGGATCTCCTGGTCGCAGCCCGGGCAGCGGTACGTCTTGCCGGCCGCGCTCGCGCCCGCCACATGCCGTACGCGGTACTCCTCGCCCTGATGGTGGTCCTGGTGCTCGAAGCCGCCGTACCGCGTCCCGTTCTCCTCGTCGCCGCCTCGGTCCGGTCCGCCGGCACCTCTGCGAGGACGGGAGCGGTTTTTGCGCGGGGACACCAGAACACCTCACCGGCTGACGTCGCAGGGACTGCGTGAATACGGACAGCGACCAAGCCTACGCGCCATCGGGCCGGGTACCCGCCCCGTACGAGGTATCGGGGCAGACCTACCACAAGGGCCCCGCACAAGCGCACAACACAGCACATTCGGCCTGGTGCGCGGCGATCTCATACGACTGTGCTTATTGAAGAAAGTGCGCCAACCTTTATGCCAAGCCGTGCCTTTGGCACGTGTCAGGCGTTGTTGCCAGTAGGGGGAGTACCGCGTCGGCGCCAAGGAGGCAGTAGGCGATGCGTGTGGGAAGTTTTGTTCTTGCGGCCCAGTTCCCGGGCCAGGGCCAGGGGGAGGCCCTGCACCGTGCGGTGCGCAGTGCGGAGGTGGCCGAGGAGGCCGGACTCGACTCGGTGTGGCTGGCCGAGCACCACTTCGTGCCGTACGGGGTCTGCCCGTCGGCCACGACCCTGGCGGCACTGCTGCTCGGGCGCACCCGGCGGATCCGGGTGGGCACGGCGGTCAGCGTGCTGCCCACCCAGCACCCGGTCATGCTCGGCGAACAGGCGGCGCTGCTCCATCTGACCAGCGGCGGCCGCTTCACGCTCGGCGTGGGGCGCGGTGGGCCCTGGGTGGACCTCGAGGTCTTCGGTGCGGGCATCGAGGCGTACGAGAAGGGCTTTCCGGAGTCGCTCGACGTGCTGCACCGGTGGCTGACCGAGCCGAGGGTCGGGGCCTCGGGTGAGCGCTACGCGTTCCGTGAGGTCCCCGTCGTACCCCGGCCCGACGAGGCGCTGAGCGGCCCGTGCGGACCGGAGCTGATCCTGGCCTGCACCTCGCCGTCGAGCGTGCGGCTCGCCGCGGAGCGCGGTCTGGCGATGCTGCTCGGGATGCACATCGGGGACGAGGAGAAGGCCGAGATGGTCGGGCTCTATCGTTCCTGCGCCCTGGCGGCCGGCCGGTCACCGGACGAGATCGCCGCGGCGCAGCATGTGTCGGCGGGCGTGGCCCAGGTCGCGGACCGCACGGTGGAGGCGGCCGAGACGCTCCTGAAGGCGATGCCCGGCTGGCTGAAGCAGGGCCTGGACGCGCATATCACCGTGGACGGGCGCGAACGCAGGATGCGCGACCCGCTGGCGTACACCCAACTCCTGTGCTCGATCCACCCGGTGGGCACCCCGAAGCTGTGCGCGGACCGGCTCGCGGCGACGGCCGAGCGCACCGGGATCACGCGGTTCGCCCTGCTCACGGAGGGCTCGGGAGATCTGGACTCGACCGAGGAGAATCTGCGGCGGCTCGGGGCGGATGTCCTGCCCCGGCTCGTGTGACGGCCGATGGGGGCTGCCGCCCCGGATACACCTCCCGCGTACGAGGCGGCAGCAACAGGCCTCAGCAGTCCCGCAGTTCAGGTGACTGGTTCAGCAGCTGGCCGCGGATCGAGGTGAAGCGGGCCAGCCTTTCGTCGGCTTCGGGACCGACGGGGAAAACAGCGACACGGTGGCAGTTCTGGAATGCAAGGCGCACCCCGAAGTGGCGCTGCAGAGCACCACGTATCGCATCACTGGCCAGCGCGCGCAGCAGCTGACCTCGTGCCTGCTCGGTGGGCGGCGGGGTCTGGTTGTCGGCGAACTCTCCTCCGTCGACCTCCAGCTGTGCCACCAACGAGCTGATCATCTCCCATGCGTACGGCAGGGATGTCCGGACGCAGTCGATGAATTCCGCTTCATCGACCTCGCCTCGCTCGGCCTGTTCCAACAGAGCCGGTGAGACGTCGAGCGACATGGGTTCTCCTCTCGCACCCCCGGGGAGCGGGGGCTGACGGATAGGGCCGGAAACCGCCTACGCAGCGTGCACGCCTCGCGACCTCCTGCTTCCACGGTAGGCAACGCATCGGGCGCGCACCAGGAGAAGGCGGCCACAACCGGCCAATAATCAACGGAGGTTGAACAGGGGCAAGCCGGGAGATTCCCCGGCACCCGGTACGGACCGACGCTCGGTTTCCAGGGCGAATCGCGCGAACCCTGCCGCGTCGAGTAGCGTTGCCGACCATGCGTCTCGTCATCGCCCGCTGCTCCGTGGACTACGCGGGCCGGCTCACCGCCCACCTCCCGTCGGCCCCCCGCCTGATCCTCGTGAAGGCGGACGGCAGTGTCTCCATCCACGCGGACGACCGCGCCTACAAGCCGCTGAATTGGATGTCCCCGCCGTGCACCCTCAAGGAGGACGACGGCGTCTGGACGGTCATCAACAAAGCAGGCGAGAAACTGATCATCACGATGGAGGAGATCTTGCACGACTCCTCCCATGAGCTCGGGGTGGACCCGGGTCTGATCAAGGACGGCGTCGAGGCTCACCTGCAGGAACTGCTCGCCGACCGGATCGAGACCCTCGGCGAGGGCTACAGCCTGATCCGCCGCGAATACCCCACGGCCATCGGCCCGGTCGACATCCTGTGCCGGGACGCGGACGGCATGACCGTCGCGGTCGAGATCAAGCGGCGCGGCGAGATCGACGGCGTCGAGCAGCTCACCCGCTATCTCGACCTACTCAACCGCGACCCTCACTTGGCGCCCGTCCGCGGTGTCTTCGCGGCCCAGGAGATCAAGCCGCAGGCCCGTGTGCTCGCCACGGACCGGAACATCGGGTGCGCCGTGCTCGACTATGACGCACTGCGCGGGATCGAGGACGACAAGCTGCGGCTGTTCTAGCGGAGCCTGTTCCGGCTGTCCCGGTGGCGCCTGTTCCGGGTTCCGGCCGAGCCGGCTCCGGGCGCCGTCGCCTGGCTGCTTTTCTCCTACGGAGCCGCCGCTCCACCCTTACGCAGCAGAACGCCCCGTCTCCCCGGGGGGTGGCCGGGGGGGGGGGGGCCCCCGTCGGGCCGGGCGGCTCAGGCGA
>NZ_JAEIMH010000002.1:184206-214777 GCF_016464295.1 Streptomyces sp. N35
GGGGGCCCCCCCCCCCCCCCTTCCCCCCGCAGCCCCCCCCGCCCCGGGGGGGGTGGCCGGGGGGGGGGTGCGCTCCTGTCGTGCCGGGCGTCTCAGACGATGCCGGTCGTGCTCGTGCTGTCGGCCGGGCTGCTGGCGGGACCGCTCGCCGACTCACTCTTGGACGGGCTGTTGGACACCGGCGCGCTGGCTGTGTCCGAGTTGTCCGGAGTGGTCGGGGGCGGCTCTTCCGTGGTCGGCGGAGGTGTGGTCGGCGGCTCGGTGGTCGGGGGCTCCGAAGTCTCCGGCGGTTCGGAGGACGTCGGCGGCTTGGACGAGGTCGGCGGCTTCGTGGTCGGCTTGTCCGTCGGCTTCGTCGTCGGCTTGTCGCTGCCGCTCGGCTTGTCCGTCGGTTCGTCGCTCGACGCGGGCGGAGTCGGGTCGTCCGAAGTGCCCACGACGCCGTCCTCACCGGGGTCGGCGGGCCGCTTCGTGGACGCGGCCTCGTCGCCCTTGTCCGGCTGGTCGGCGGGCAGCCCGTCGCCGTCGTCCTGCTCGCTGGCGGTCTGGTTGGGGCGCACCCGGTTCGAGGGGTCCTCGTCCGAGGTCGCCCCGAGCGTCACCACCGTGCCGAGCACGGCCGCGAGCAGCGCGCCCGCACCCGCGGCGACCAGATTGCGCCGGGTACCGCTGAGCACCGCTCGGCCCGCTCCGCCCTTCGGCCGCCGGGCACCCGGCACCGGCGCGGGCTGACGGGTGATCAGCGTCGGCGGCTCGGGGTCGGGTCCGGGCAGCGCGAACGCCGCCGGTACGCCACCGGGCGGAGAAGCGGACTCCTCGTAACGGGCGTCCGGCACCTCTTCGCCGGCCGGGGTACGGCCACCGTGCAGTACGCCACCGGAACGGTCGGCCACCAGGGCCAGCGCCCTGCGTCCCGCGACCGTGCCGCGCTTGTCGGCGAGCGCGCCGCGCAGGCCGATGGAGGCCTCGAGCTCGGCGCGGGCCCGGTCGAGCTGGCCACCGAGGAGCGCGAGTATCCCCAACTCGTGGTGGAAGTAGGCCTCTTCGGCCACCTCTCCGGCCAGGCGCGCGGCCTCCTGGCCGGCCCTGAGCGCCCGCTCCCACACGCCCCAGTCGAGCCCGGCGGCATAGGCCGGCGCGGCGGTGCGGGCGAGCAGGACGGCGGAGCTGGTGTGGCCCGGGTCGGTCGAGCTCAACAGGATCGCGAGGGCCGCGAGCGCGGCCTCCGCCTCGGCGGCGGCCCGTTCGGGTGTGACCGAGGGGTGCCCGGCCCACCAGGAGTAGTGCTGGGCCGCGGTGTGCGCGAGCTCCGCGCGCTCCTCGGCGGTGTCGGCGTACCCGGCCGCGGTCAGCTGGGCCTGGACGCCCGCGGCGAGCCGCCAGCGCGAGGCGACGGGCGTGACGAGCGCGACGGCGGCGAGCTCACCGAGCGCGGCGTCCGCGTGGGTGTCGCCGACGAGGGCGGGCAGATGGGCCTGGTGCGGCACCTCGCCGCCGAGTGCGACGGCGAACTTCAGGGTGGTACGGGCCGCTTCGCTGAGCCGCGAGGCGAGCAGCCTGGCGGGTGCGGCGCCCTCGGCGAGGGTCGGCAGCGGTACGTCGTGGCCGTCCTCGGCGTCGAACGGCGCGTCGACGGGAGCATCGGCGTAGTACCCGTACTCGTCGAAGGCGGCCGGGTCGGCGCGCAGCAGGTCGCGCTGGCGGAGCAGCGCACCGGCCTGCACGAAGCGCAGCGGAAGGCCCTCGGACTCGAACCAGAGGTCACCGGCCCAGCCGGCCTCGTCGTCGGTGAGCGCGCGGCCCACCGCGCGCTCCAGGAGCTCGAGTCCCGAGCTGCGGCTGAGCCCGCCGAGGAAGACCTCCTCGATGTGCGAGTCGCCGGACGGCGCGGCCACCTCGGGCGTCGCGGCAAGCAGGAAGGCGCACTCGGGAGTGGCCTCGAGGAACTCGTCGAGCGCGCTGCCGCCGAACTCCAGGTCGTCGACGACGACCACGGCGCCGATGGTCCGTATGAGATCGAGGACTTGGGCACGGTCGGGGCGGTGCAGCGGTGACTTGTAGACGGCCGCGTACAGGTCGAAGAGCAGGTCGGCGGAGCCGCGCTTGTGACCGTTCAGACGCACGACGCCGTCGGGTGCGAGGTCCAGGCAGTCCTCGGCGACGGTGTCGAGCAGCGCGGTGCGGCCGGAGCCGGACGGTCCGGTGAGACGGACGGAGCGGCCGCGGGCGAGCAGCCGCACGAGGCGCTCGCGCTCGTCCTGGCGCTCGAGCAGGACTCGGCGCGGCTGTTCGGGTCCCGGCGGCGCCGGCGGCTTGGCCGCACGGGCCAGTTCGGTGCGCTCGGCGAGCGTGAACTTGACCGGCCGCGGCGGAAGTTCGAGCGGCGGGCAGGGTTCGATCTCGCTGCCGTCCACGGGATTCACCGTGAGCAGGAAGTCGCCCGAGACCAGCTGCACCGTGCGCGCGGGCACAGGGCTGCCGAAGTCCGGTGTGATGGCGTCGCGAGGCGGGCGCTGCGGTGTGCCACCGCCCGCCGCGTCGGATCGGTCCTCGTCGTGACCGAAGTCTTGCGGTCCCCGGTTTATCGGGTCCATGGTCAAAGCCCCCCAAAAGCGGATGTGCCTTGGCTTCCCCGGCCTTTCGCACACCACACTGTCGCTTCTGGTCCGGTGCTCTCTTGTTGAGTGAGCGACCGAACCTTAGACCTTCGCTCAGTATCTCCGAACCGCCGGGGTGCCGCGCCGTCCGGGACGTCACAGTCTCGTGAGGATTGCGTGCGTGTCGGCCGGTGTGCCGGGACCCTGAAGGGAGGTGCCGCAGCCCAAGGTTCCGGGGGCTTCCGTGCGCACCCCCGGCGCGGCTACAGCGGATGCGCCCCGATGCCGCCCTCGATCGCGAGGATCCGGTGCAGCCGCGTGGCCACCAGGAGGCGCTGCATCTGCGGCGGCACATTGCGCAGGACGAGCCGTCGGCCGCAGCGGCCGGCCTGGCGGTGCGCGCCCATGATCACGCCGAGTCCGGTGGCATCGAGCGCGTCGAGACTCGCGAGGTCGAGAACGAGATCGCCCGCCCCCTCGTCCAGGGCGGAATGCAGCACGGTCCGGGCGTCCGCCGCGCTGCGGACGTCGAGGCTGCCCCCGACGGCCAGCTCGGCGTGGTCGCCCCTGATGTACATATGCGCTCCCCGGAGTTGGTCCTCGACCGTCTGGTTTCGAAGTGGACTCTCAACCCAACTGACTGGCTGACGGACGCAGAAGTTGCCGTCCGTAAGCGAACCGATACCCAATTCACTCGTGCGAGGGACACCGGCGCGGAATCCGGCAGGGGATCTCCGCGCCGGCCGGTGTCAGTTCACGTTCAGTGCTTGTAGAAGCCCTGACCGCTCTTGCGGCCGATGTCCCCGGCGTCGACCATCCGGCGCATCAGCTCCGGCGGCGCGAACTTCTCGTCCTGGGACTCGGTGTAGATGTTGCTGGTCGCGTGCAGCAGGATGTCGACGCCGGTGAGGTCCGCGGTGGCCAGCGGTCCCATGGCGTGTCCGAAGCCCAACTTGCAGGCGATGTCGATGTCTTCGGCGCTCGCGACACCCGACTCGTACAGCTTGGCGGCCTCGACGACGAGCGCCGAGATCAGCCGGGTGGTGACGAAGCCGGCGACATCGCGGTTGACGACGATGCAGGTCTTGCCGACCGACTCGGCGAACTCCCGCGTGATGGCGAGGGTTTCGTCGCTGGTCTTGTAGCCGCGCACCAGTTCGCAGAGCTGCATCATCGGCACGGGCGAGAAGAAGTGCGCACCCACGACCCGCTCGGGTCGCTCGGTCACGGCCGCGATCTTCGTGATCGGGATCGCGGAGGTGTTGGAGGCGAGCACCGCGTCATCGCGGACGATCTTGTCGAGCGCCCGGAAGATCTCGTGCTTGACCTCGAGCTTCTCGAAGACGGCCTCGACGACGATGTCCGCGTCGGCGGCGCCTTCCAGTTCCGTGGTCGTGGTGATCCGGGCGAGCGCGGCCTCCGCGTCCTCGGCGGAGAGCCTGCCCTTGCTCACGAACTTCTCGTACGACTTCTTGATGCCGTCGGTGCCGCGGGTCAGGGCTTCGTCGGTGATGTCGCGCAGGACCACGTCCCAGCCCGCCTGGGCGGAGACCTGTGCGATTCCGGAACCCATGAGTCCGGCTCCGATGACGGCGAGCTTCCTGGCCACTGCGCGTTCTCCTGTCCCGCCGTACGCACCACGTTGTGCGTACCACGCTGTCCTTACGAACCGTTTACTGAGCTACCCGCCGGACACTAGCGGCCGTGAGACCGCGATGGGGTGCTACGAGATGCGCGTCACGCCCGATACGACGCACATCACACCGGGCCGGCCCATCAAGCGGTACGCACCGCGTAGTTGAGGACCTTTTCGCCCAGGATTTCCTCGAGTTCATCGAGCAGGCACAGGGCCTCCCGGGAGACCTTCGCGGGGGCGCGGCCGGCGCACATCTCGCGCCCGATGAAGCCCATCACGGTCCCCTGGAGCCAGGCGAGCTGCCCGCCGACGAGCATCGGCAGCGGATCGTCGGGCGCGGCCCCTGTCTCCTCCCGCAGCGTGCCTTCGATGTCCTCGAGGGCCTCCTGCTGGATCCGCCACAGGCGGGAGCGCAGGGCCGGGGCGTTCTCGATGACGCCCATGAAGGACGCGTACCCCTCCATCAGCCCGACGCGCGGCGAGACCGCCTCGACCTCGGCGCGGAACTCGCGCAGCACGGCACGGGCCGCGGACTCGCCCTTGTCGCGGGCGCGCACGAAGCGCGAGAGGCGGTCGACGACGCCCTTGGAGCGGTCGAGGAAGAGGTCCTCCTTGGCGGGGAAGTAGTTGTAGACGGTGTTGACCGAGACGTCCGCGGCCTCGGCGATCTCGGCGATGGGCACGGCGTCGAAGCCGCGCTCCAGAAAGAGCCCGGTCGCGATGTCGGAGATCCGCTGCCGCGTCTCGCGCTTCTTGCGCTCCCTGAGCCCCTCGGGCTTCGCCTGCGTCTGCTCCGGCTTCCGCGCCCGCTCCGGCTTCCGCCCCTGTTCCTGCTGCTTGGCCATGAGGTCATCGTAGGCCTTTCTTGGGTTCGCTCAAATTTTGGGGAGGTTGCAAAATTTAAGTGACCCTGTTTTTCTGTACGGCATGGCAATCATCAGCACGGCCGGCCTTGCCCGGACCTTCCAGACCAAGCGGGGCCCGGTGGAAGCGGTCCGCGGAATCGACCTGACCGTTCAGCCGGGCGAGATCCTCGGCTTCCTCGGCCCGAACGGCGCGGGCAAGACCACGACCCTGCGGATGCTCACGACGCTGCTCGCCCCGACCGGCGGCGCGGCCACGGTCGCGGGCTGCGATCTCGTACGGGATCCCGCGGGCGTACGGGATAAGTGCGGATACGTGGCGCAGTCCGGCGGCGTCGATCCGAACATCTCCGTACGCGAGGAGCTGGTCACCCAGGGCCGGCTCTACCGGCTGACCAGGACCGAAGCGGCCGCGCGCACCGAGGAGTTGGCCCACGAGCTGGGCCTGAGCGAGCTGCTGGACCGCAAGTGCGCGGCGCTCTCCGGCGGCCAGCGCCGCCGCCTCGACATCGCGATGGCGCTCACCCACCGGCCCGCGGTGCTCTTCCTCGACGAGCCCACCACCGGGCTCGATCCGGCCGGGCGCGCCGATCTGTGGGACCTGGTGCGGGGGTTGCGCGACCGGCACGGCACGACGGTCTTCCTGACCACGCACTACCTGGACGAGGCCGATGCGCTCGCGGACCGCCTCGTCGTCGTCGACCACGGCACCGTCGTCGCCGAGGGCACTCCCGCCGCGCTCAAGGAGCGGTACGCGGGGTCGGCCGGCGCGAGCCTGCAGGACACGTTCCTCGCGATCACGGGGCGAGGTCCGGCTCCGGTCGACGCGACCCCGGTCGCCGTATAACCACCCGCTCTCCCCCGCCGAGGACTCCCCATGCTGCTCCACGACACCGCGATCATCTTCGGGCGCTACGCCCGCCAGACCCTCTCCTCCAAGTTCCAGATCCTCTTCGGCCTGCTGATGCCGCTGCTCTATCTGTTCTTCTTCGGCCCGCTCCTGACCGGTCTGCCCCTCGGCTCGCAGGGCAGTTCCTGGCAGGTGCTCGTGCCCGGCCTGCTGCTCCAACTCGGCCTGTTCGGCGCCTCGTTCTGCGGCTTCGGGATCATCGTCGAGAAGACGTACGGCGTTGTGGACCGGATGCGCGTCACTCCCGTCAGCCGGCTCGCGCTGCTGCTCGGCCGGGTGCTGCGCGACGCGCTGCTCTTCGCGTTCCAGTCGGTGCTCCTCGTGCTCGCCGCTCTGGCCATGGGGCTGCGCGCGCCGCTGGCGGGCCTCCTCGTCGGCTTCGTCTTCGTCGGGGTGCTCTCGCTGTCGCTCGCGTCGCTGTCGTATGCGCTGGGCATGAAGGCGAACACCCCGACCGAGTTCGGCCCTGTGATCAACGCGCTCACCATGCCCGCGATGCTCCTGTCAGGACTGATGCTGCCGATGGCGCTCGCGCCCGGCTGGCTCGACGTGCTCTCGCACTTCGTGCCGCTGCGCTATCTCGTGGACGCGGTCAGGGCGGCGTACGTGGGTGATTTCGCGAGTACGCAGCTGCTGCACGGAACGATCGCGGCCCTCGCGCTGTCCACGGTCTCCGTGACGATCGGCACACGGCTGTTCGCCAAGGCCGGAGCATGAACGGCTGGGCGTAGTCTCGGCTCATGGTCAATCTGACGCGCATCTACACCCGTACCGGCGACAAGGGCACCACGGCCCTCGGCGACATGAGCCGGACGCAGAAGACCGATCTGCGGATCTCGGCCTACGCCGACGCCAACGAGGCCAACGCCGTGCTCGGCACCGCGCTCGCGCTCGGCGGCCTGGACGACGAGCTCAAGAAGGTGCTCGTCAGGGTGCAGAACGACCTGTTCGACGTGGGCGCCGATCTGGCGACGCCCGTCGTGGAGAACCCGGAGTTCCCGCCGCTGCGCGTCGAGCAGTTCTACATCGACCGGCTCGAGGCGGACTGCGACCACTTCAACGAGCAGCTGGAGAAGCTCCGTTCGTTCATCCTGCCCGGCGGTACGCCCGGCGCCGCGCTCCTGCACCAGGCCTGCACGGTGGTACGGCGGGCCGAGCGCTCGACGTGGGCGGCGCTCGAGGTGCACGGCGAGACCATGAACCCGCTCACCGCCACCTACCTCAACCGCCTCTCCGACCTCCTGTTCATCCTGGCCCGTACGGCCAACAAGGAGCTCGGCGACGTGCTGTGGGTGCCGGGCGGTGAGCGGGACTAGGCCTGTTCCACAAGGCGGACCCTGCCCTCCGTACACCCCTCTCCCGACACCCCTCTCCTACGCGGTCGCGTAGTCGCCGAGCGAGGGTTCGAGCAGGTCGAAGGCGACCGCGGCCTCCGCGGTGACCACTTCGGCGATACGGGAGTTGTCCTCGCCGGCCAGGGTCAGCTCCTGGATCCGCTGGAACAGGGTGCGGTGCACCGCACCGAACAGGGCCGCGGCAGCGCGCGGCGTGAAGTCCCCCTCCCCCGCGCCCGTCGCCTCGGCCAGCGCTTCGGCGAGCGCCGCCTCGCGCAGGTCGTGCAGATCGCGCAGCCTCGCCGTCAGGGTCGGGCTGTCGGCGATCATCCGCGAGAAGGCCGGCCCCGCGAATCCCGCGACGGGGCTGGCCGTTGCGGCGGCGGCCACGAAGTCGCCGCGCAGCGCGTCCAGCGCCGACTCCCCCGGCTCCCGTCCGGTCACGATGGCGGCCAGTGAGGCGACGAAGGCGTCCTGGTGGTCCAGGGCCAAGTCCTCTTTGCGCGCGAAGTAGTTGGTCACCGTCTTCTTGGCGACCCGTGCGACCTCGGCGATCTCGGCGATGGTCGTCCGCTCGAAGCCCTGCTCGATGAAGAGGCGGGTGGCGTGGTCGGAGATGAGTTGCCGGGTCTCTTGCTTCTTCGCTTCCCGCAGGCCGAGGGGGGCGGCGGGTGCTGAGCTGTCAGTAGCCATGAGGCAATCTTACACTCGTAGCAATTTTATGTTGACACCCTGGCGCGCCTCTGTATAAGTTTACCTCCGTCGTAAGTTTTCCACGGCAGAACGAAGACCTGACGGATGGAACGGAGTGCCCATGCGCGCACAGCACCGCAACAACCGCCACCAGCAGCCGCAGCCGACCACCCACCGCGTCCGATACCTCCCGCCACCACCGCGCAACCTGCCGCGCCGCAACGGACGTTGACCGACGCGCACCCCCGCAGCCCGCTCGCCCCTGACCCGAGGAGAACCACCGTGCAGATCACCGCATCCACCGTCTCGCTCACCGTCGACGACGTCGCCGCCTCGCAGCGGTTCTTCACCGAGCACCTCGGGTACAGCGAGCAGGCCGCCGCCGAAGGGTTCGCCTCGCTGACCCGGCCGGACGCCGCGGCCGACATCGTGCTGCTCGCCCGCGGCATCGAGATACTGCCGCCCGAGCAGCGCGACCAGCGCGCCTCCGGCCTGATCCTGGCGTTCACGCTCACCGGGATCGAGGGCGAGGAGAAGCGGCTGCGCGACGCCGGCGTGCAGATCACCATGCCGCTGCGCGAAGAGCCTTGGGGGGAGCGCCTGTTCCAGGTCACCGACCCCAACGGCGTCGTCGTCCAGTTCGTGGAATGGGTGGCCCCGGCCATGCAGGTTGCCGACTGGGTGACCCCGGCGGCCGAATGACCACCGGGACCACCCCGTCACACCCCGCCCGCGGCGGTCACTGCTTGGTGAGCTCACGCTCCCGGCCGGTGGCCGCCGCGGTCACGTTCGCGGGCGCCTTCTTCGGGAACAGGGTGTAGGCGGCGGCGATGACCACGTTGATGCCGATCACGAAGACCATCTTGGCCTGCCACTGCTCGAGCGACGAGGTTTCGCCGTCCGACCCGACGTACCAGATCGCACCCTGGAGCAGCGCCATCGCGATCACCGCGGCCAGCACCCAGCGGGCGGCGAGCTTCCACTCGTGCACCGCACGGGCCATGCCGTACTTGGGCGTCACCGGCGCCGGTCCGCCCGCGAAGCGGTGGGCGACACGGACGTCCACCCACTTGATCGTGTAGTGGCCGAGCGCGATCGAGTAGCCGATGTAGACGGCCGCGAGACCGTGCTTCCAGTCCGGCTCGGCGCCGTTCCTCAGGTCGATCGCCGTGGCCACGAACAGCACCACTTCGAGCAGCGGCTCGCAGAGCAGTACGGCGATGCTCGCGCGCGGCATCTTGGCCCAGTAGCGCAGAGCGAGACCTGCGGCGAGCAGCACCCAGAAGCCGACCTCGCAGATGATGATGAGCGTGACGATCACGGGACTCTCCTCTCGGCTGCTTCAAGCCTCCCGTGCACACCGGCCCGATTCGTCGTCGCCGGTGACGAACCGCGAGTACATCGAAGGATGCAGTGCGGCTTCGGCCCGTATAGGGAGGTCCGGGCGCCGGGGGCCATGTTGGATGGGCACATGAACCGAGCACGCCGCCCCCATCCGCACGATGTCCTCATCGCGGCGGCCAGTCTGGCCTTCGGCCTGCTGTTCTGGGGGCTCGGGCTGTACATGAACCAGGGTGGGCGGCTGCTGCCGGGCGCCTGGGTCCTGTTGCCGTTGTTCGCCATGGCGGTCCTCGAACTGGGGCGGCGCACCCACCCGCGTGCCGCACTGCTGCTCGGCACGGTCTTCGTGATCGGCGACCAGTTCACCTACGGCAATCTCGCGACCGCGGTGATGTTCGCCGACCTGGTCTACGCGGCGGTCCTGTACGGAACGGACGCCTCGGCCCGCCGGATCCCGGTCGTCACCGGGGCCGTCACGGTCCTGATGACCATCGGTTTCCTCATCTGGTTCCGCAAGCCGGAAGCACTGCTCGTCGGCGCCGTGATCGCCCTCGTCACGCTGACGCCGGCCCTCACGGGATCCGCCGTACGCAACCACCGCAAAGCCGCCGAAGCCGCCGAGCTGCGGGCCGAACAGACCGCCCTGCTCGCCGAGATGGACCGCACCCAGGCGGTCACCGCCGAACGCGCCCGGATGGCCCGCGAGCTGCACGACATGGTCGCCAACCACCTCTCCGCGATCGCCATCCACTCCACGGCGGCGCTCTCCCTCGACGATCCGAAGACCACGCGCGACGCACTCGCCGTGATCCGCGAGAACAGCGTCGAGGGGCTCGCCGAGATGCGCCGGCTCATCGGCATCCTGCGCGACGACAGCGGCGACCTCGAACCCGCCGCGGCACCCACCCTGGACGGCGTCGCCGCCCTGATCGAGCAGGCCCGCACCAACGGTCTCGACCTCGCCCTCGAGGACACCCGCCCGCCGGGCTCCACCCTGCCCGCACCGGTGGAGCTGGCCGCGTACCGCATCGTGCAGGAGTCCCTGACCAATGCGCTCAAGCACGCCGCGCAGGGTGACGTACGCATCCGGCTCGCCCAGGCGGACGGCCTGCTGACGGTCGAGGTCACCAGCCCCATCGGCCGCACCGAAGGACCGCGCGCGCCCGGCTCGGGCGCCGGGCTCGTGGGGATGCGGGAGCGGACCGCACTGCTCAAGGGCTCCTTCACGGCAGGTCCGGCGCCTGAGGCGTACGGCAAGATCTGGCGCGTACGGGCCGAACTCCCCGTAGCAGAAGGAGAATCCGCATGACCGAGCCGGCCGACGAAGGCACACCCCCGATCCGCGTCCTGGTCGCCGAGGACCAGTCCGCCGTACGCGCCGGTCTTGTCCTGATCCTGCGCAGCGCCCCCGACATAGAGGTGGCCGGCGAGGCCGCGGACGGCGAGCAGGCGGTCGCGCTCGCCCGTGAACTGCGCCCGGACCTGGTCCTGATGGACATCCAGATGCCCCGTCTCGACGGCGTCTCGGCCACCCGCCAGGTGGTCTCCGAAGGCCTCGCCGACGTACTCGTCCTCACCACCTTCGACCTCGACGAGTACGTCTTCGGCGCACTGCGCGCGGGCGCCTCGGGGTTCCTCCTGAAGAACACCGAGGCCAAGGATCTCCTCGCGGCGGTCCGTACGGTCGCACGCGGCGAGGGCCTGATCGCACCCGCGGTGACCCGCCGGCTGATCGCGGAGTTCGCCGCCAAGCCCGTACGGGGCGGGGGCACCGCGCACGATCCGGCGATCCTCGACGCGCTGACCCGGCGCGAGCGCGAGGTGCTCTCCTGCCTCGGCCAGGGGCTGTCCAACGCCGAGATCGCGGAACGTCTGGACATGGCCGAGGCCACCGTGAAGACCCATGTGAGCCGGCTGCTCGGGAAGCTGGAGCTGCGCAGCAGAGTCCAGGCCGCGGTTCTGGCCCAGGAGTTGGGCGTCTGACCCGAGGCCGAACGCACTTCGGAAACTTCCTACCGAAATCGGCCGGAACTCAACTCCCCAGTGGTCCAGACCTATTGACGCAAGGTCCAGACCTTTCTACGCTCACCTCACTTCGCGGTGAGCACATGACCCATCGTGCTCAGGGCAGCGCAGGTCCCACCCCCCTTTCCGGACCTCACGTCAGGAGGCGCGATGCGCTTCAGACCCACCCCCCGGGTACGCCACAGACTGATCGCAGGGCTCACCACCCTGATCCTCCCCTTCGCCGCACTCGTCGGCCTCTCCACCCCCGCCGCGGCCGCCGAAGCCACCGCCACCTACACCAAGTCCCAGGACTGGGGCACCGGCTTCGAAGGCAAGTGGACCGTCAAGAACACCGGCACCGCCTCCATATCCTCATGGACCGTCGAATGGGACTTCCCGTCCGGCACCTCGGTGACCTCCGGCTGGGACGCGGACTTCACCAGCTCGGGCACCCACTGGACCGCCAAGAACAAGTCGTGGAACGGGACGCTCGCCCCCGGCGCCTCGGTCACCTTCGGGTTCAACGGCTCGGGCTCCGGCTCCCCGTCCAACTGCAAGCTGAACGGCGCCAGTTGCGACGGCGGCCCCACCGTCCCCGGCGACAACCCGCCGAGCGCACCCGGCACGCCCACGGCCTCCGACATCACCAACACCTCGGTGAAGCTGAGCTGGAGCGCGGCCACCGACGACAAGGGCATCAAGAACTACGACGTGCTGCGCGGCGGCAGCGTCGTCGCCACCGTGACGGGCACGAGCTACACCAACACCGGCCTGAGCGCCGGCACCGACTACTCGTACTCGATCCAGGCCCGTGACACCGCCAACCAGACCGGCCCGGTCAGCGGCGCCCGCGCGGTGCGCACCACCGGCGGGGGCGGCGAGCCCGAGCCCGGCGACAAGGTCAATCTGGGCTACTTCGTGGAGTGGGGCGTCTACGGCCGCAACTACCACGTCAAGAACATGGTCACCTCGGGCACGGCGTCCAAGATCACCCACATCAACTACGCCTTCGCCAACGTCAAGAACGGCCAGTGCACGATGGACGACTCGTTCGCGGCCATCGACAAGGCGTACACCGCCGACCAGTCCGTGGACGGCGTCGCCGACACCTGGGACCAGCCGCTGCGCGGCAACTTCAACCAGCTGCGCAAGCTCAAGGCCAAGTACCCGCACATCAAGGTCCTGTACTCGGTCGGCGGCTGGACCTACTCCGGCGGCTTCGGCCAGGCCGCGCAGAACCCGGCCGCGTTCGCCGATTCCTGCTACAAGCTGGTCGAGGACCCGCGCTGGGCCGATGTGTTCGACGGCATCGACATCGACTGGGAGTACCCCAACGCCTGTGGTCTGACCTGCGACAGCAGCGGACCTGCGGCCTTCAAGAACGTCATGTCCGCGCTGCGCACCAAGTTCGGTGCGAACAACCTGGTCACCGCAGCGATCACGGCCGACGCCACCCCGGGCGGCAAGATCGACGCGGCCGACTACGCGGGCGCCGCGGCATACGCGGACTGGTACAACGTGATGACGTACGACTTCTTCGGCGCCTTCGACAAGGACGGCCCGACCGCCCCGCACTCCCCGCTCAACACCTACCCGGGGATCCCGCAGGACGGCTTCACCTCGGCGCAGGCCATCGCCAAGCTCAAGGCCAAGGGCGTCCCCTCGGCCAAGCTGCTGCTCGGCATCGGCTTCTACGGACGCGGCTGGACCGGCGTCACCCAGGCGGCACCGGGCGGGGCCGCGACGGGGCCGGCACCCGGCACGTACGAGGCGGGCATCGAGGACTACAAGGTCCTGAAGAACTCCTGTCCCGCCAACGGCACGGTCGCGGGCACGGCCTACGCGCACTGCGGCAGCAACTGGTGGTCGTACGACACCCCCGCGACCATCGGCTCCAAGATGGCCTGGGCCAAGAGCCAGGGCCTGGGCGGCGCGTTCTTCTGGGAGCTCAGCGGAGACACCGCGAACGGCGAACTGGTCTCCGCCATCAACAGCGGCCTCGGCTAGCCGCCCCGCGGTCCCCTGACGACAGGACCGCACACACACGAAGCCGGAGCGACGGGTCTGCCCCCTGTTGCTCCGGCTTCACCACTTCAACCCCTGCGGCGATTGAGCAGATCCGGGCACCCGGTGGCGAACCGGACCCGACGAACGCCCCCTACGCCACGTTCACCCGCTGGCCGGGCGGCGCCGCCTCCAGCCAGGCGAGGAACCCCGTCAGGGCGTCCTCCGACATGGCGAGCTCGAGACGCGTACCCCGATGCCGGCACCCGAGCACGATCGCATCCGAAAGCAGGGCGACCTCCTCGTCCCCGTCCGGGGAGCGGCGGTCCACGACCTCGATGGCGGAGCGTTCGAGGATACGGCGGGGCCTCGGCGCGTACGAGAAGACGCGGAACCACTCGATCCGGTCACCGCTGTAGCGGGCGACCCCGTAACTCCAGCCCTTGCCTGAGGTGTCCCCGGCCTCCGGGGCATCCCAGCGCAGGGAGCAGTCGAAGGTGCCGCCGGAGCGCTGGATCAGGCGTCGGCGCAAGCCGAACACGAACAACCCGACCAGGACCACGGCGACCACCAGGCCGCAGACAAGCAGAGCGAGGACCATGAGCACCGACCTCCTCGACTCGTCACGTTACGCAACCGACTTTGTCCCGCATTCACCTCAGCCGCGGCCGGTACTGGCGAAAACCAGTCCCGGCCGCGGCTGAGTCACGTACTCTCCCCCCCGGCGCCGCCTCCGTCAGCGCGTGGCGCCGGCGCGCAGACGAACGCCCGCGCGACGCTCGGCACCGGCGTCGGCATCCGACTTGGCGCGCTCAAGAGCGCGCTCCGCACGCTGGACATCGATCTCGTCCGCCAGCTCGACGATCTCGGCCAGCAGCGAAAGCTTGTTGTCCGCGAATGAGATGAATCCACCGTGCACCGCGGCAACGACAGTCTCACCCGCACTCGTACGAATGGTCACCGGGCCCGATTCCAGCACACCGAGCAGCGGCTGGTGACCGGGCATGACGCCGATGTCGCCGGACGTGGTGCGCGCCACGACCAGGGTGGCCTCGCCGGACCAGACCTGGCGGTCGGCGGCGACCAGCTCGACGTGCAGCTCAGCAGCCAAGATGGCTCCTCGGGTCACCACCCGGCGGTGTCGCCGGGTGTTGGGTCAAATTCTAGTGGGCGTATCGCAGGGGGCGGGACGCACCCGCCCCCTGCGGAAGTCACATGGCTCACTCAGGTGAGCCGGTGCTTCAGGAGACGCCCAGCTCCTTGGCGGCCTTCTTGAGGTCTTCGATGCCACCGCACATGAAGAACGCCTGCTCCGGGAAGTGGTCGTACTCGCCGTCGATGATCGCGTTGAAGGCCGCGATCGACTCGTCCAGCGGGACGTCCGACCCGTCGACGCCGGTGAACTGCTTGGCGACGTGGGTGTTCTGGGACAGGAAGCGCTCCACGCGACGGGCGCGCTGCACGACCAGCTTGTCCTCTTCGCCGAGCTCGTCGATACCGAGAATGGCGATGATGTCCTGGAGGTCCTTGTACTTCTGCAGGATCCCCTTGACGCGCATCGCGGCGTTGTAGTGGTCCGCCGCGATGTACCGCGGGTCGAGGATGCGGGACGTCGAGTCCAGCGGGTCCACGGCCGGGTAGATGCCCTTCTCGGAGATCGGACGGGAGAGAACCGTCGTCGCGTCGAGGTGGGCGAAGGTGGTGGCCGGGGCCGGGTCGGTCAGGTCGTCCGCGGGGACGTAGATCGCCTGCATCGAGGTGATCGAGTGACCACGGGTCGAGGTGATGCGCTCCTGGAGGAGACCCATCTCGTCGGCCAGGTTCGGCTGGTAGCCCACCGCGGAGGGCATACGGCCGAGCAGGGTCGAGACCTCGGAACCGGCCTGCGTGAAGCGGAAGATGTTGTCGATGAAGAACAGCACGTCCTGCTTCTGCACATCGCGGAAGTACTCCGCCATGGTCAGACCCGCGAGGGCCACGCGCAGACGGGTGCCCGGCGGCTCGTCCATCTGACCGAAGACCAGCGCGGTCTTGTCGATGACGCCCGACTCGGCCATCTCCTCGATGAGGTCGTTGCCCTCACGGGTGCGCTCACCGACGCCGGCGAACACGGAGACACCGTCGTGGTTGTTGGCGACGCGGTAGATCATCTCCTGGATGAGCACCGTCTTGCCGACGCCGGCACCGCCGAACAGACCGATCTTTCCACCCTTGACGTACGGGGTGAGAAGGTCGATGACCTTGACGCCGGTCTCGAACATCTCGGTCTTCGACTCGAGCTCGTCGAAGTTCGGGGCCTTGCGGTGGATGGACCAGCGCTCGCCCTCGTACTTCTCGTCCGTGTTCAGGACCTCGCCGAGGGTGTTGAACACCTTGCCCTTGGTGAAGTCGCCGACCGGAACGGTGATGCCGTTGCCGGTGTCGGTCACCGCCGCCTGGCGGACCAGACCGTCGGTGGGCTGCATCGAGATCGTGCGGACCACGCCGTCACCCAGGTGCTGGGCGACCTCGAGGGTCAGCGTCTTCTTCTCGCCGTCCTTGGCCGGGTCGGCGACCTCGACGTGAAGGGCGTTGTAGATGTCGGGCATCGCGTCGACGGGGAACTCCACGTCGACGACCGGGCCGATGACCCGGGCGACGCGGCCCGTAGCCGTGGCCGTCTCAGTTGTCGTCGTCATTACTTGTCACTCCCCGCGGTCGCGTCGGCCAGAGCGGCAGAGCCACCGACGATCTCGCTGATTTCCTGGGTGATTTCGGCCTGGCGGGCCGCGTTGGCAAGCCGGGAAAGGTTGTTGATCAGATCCCCGGCGTTGTCGGTCGCCGACTTCATCGCGCGGCGCGTGGCGGCGTGCTTGGAAGCAGCCGACTGGAGCAGCGCGTTGTAGATACGGCTTTCGACGTAGCGCGGCAGCAGGGCGTCGAGGACGTCCTCCGCCGACGGCTCGAAGTCGTAGAGCGGGCGGATCTCGTCCTTGGTGCCCGCTTCCTTGGCCACCTCTTCGAGGCTGAGCGGAAGCAGTCGGGCCTCGACCGCGTTCTGCGTCATCATCGAGACGAACTCGGTGTAGACGAGGTGGAGTTCATCCACGCCGCCGTCCGCCGTCTCCTTCTCGATGGCCTCGATGAGCGGTCCCGCGACCAGCTTGGCGTCGCCGTAGGCGGGCTCATCCGTGAAGCCCGTCCACGACTCGGAGACCTTGCGCTCACGGAAGTTGTAGTGCGCGAGACCACGGCGGCCGACGATGAACGTGTCGACCTCCTTGCCCTCGGCCCGCAGCTTCTCGGTGAGCTGCTCCGCGGCCTTGATGGCGTTGGAGTTGAAGGCGCCGGCCAGGCCGCGGTCGCTCGTCAGGAGCAGAACAGCGGCCCGGGTCGGGTTCTCCGCCTCGGTGGTCAGCGGGTGCTTGTCGCTCGCACCCGTGGCCACCGCGGTGACCGCGCGGGTCAGCTCGGTCGCGTACGGCGTGGAGGCCGCCACCTTGCGCTGCGCCTTGACGACGCGCGAGGCGGCGATCATCTCCATCGCCTTGGTGATCTTCTTCGTCGCGGTGACGGACCGGATGCGACGCTTGTAGACCCGGAGCTGGGCTCCCATGAGTCAGGTCCCTTCCGTCGTCACTTGGAGACGTTGACGGCAGCCGGAGCGTCCTCGCCGATCAGCTTGCCGTCCGAGGTCTCGAACTGCTTCTTGAACTCGGTGATGGCGTCCGCGATGGCCGTGAGAGTGTCGTCGGACATCTTGCCGCCCTCCTTGATGGAGGTCATGAGGCCCTGCTCCTTGCGGTGCAGGTACTCAAGGAGCTCCTTCTCGAAGCGGCGGATGTCCTCGACCGGTACGTCGTCCATCTTGCCGGTGGTGCCGGCCCAGACGGAGACGACCTGGTCCTCGGTGGCCATCGGCTGGTACTGAGCCTGCTTGAGCAGCTCGACCATGCGCTGACCGCGCTCCAGCTGCGACTTCGACGCGGCGTCCAGGTCGGAACCGAAGGCGGCGAACGCCTCGAGCTCACGGAACTGGGCGAGGTCCACGCGGAGGCGGCCGGAGACCTGCTTCATCGCCTTGTGCTGCGCGGAACCACCGACTCGGGAGACGGAGATACCGACGTTCAGCGCGGGGCGCTGACCGGCGTTGAAGAGGTCCGACTCCAGGAAGCACTGGCCGTCGGTGATGGAGATGACGTTGGTCGGGATGAACGCCGAGACGTCGTTGGCCTTCGTCTCGACGATCGGCAGACCGGTCATCGAGCCCTTGCCCATCTCGTCCGAGAGCTTCGCGCAGCGCTCGAGCAGACGGGAGTGCAGGTAGAAGACGTCACCCGGGTAGGCCTCACGCCCCGGCGGGCGACGGAGCAGCAGGGACACGGCGCGGTAGGCGTCGGCCTGCTTCGAGAGGTCGTCGAAGATGATGAGGACGTGCTTGCCCTCGTACATCCAGTGCTGGCCGATGGCCGAACCGGTGTAGGGCGCCAGGTACTTGAAGCCCGCCGGGTCGGACGCCGGGGCGGCGACGATGGTCGTGTACTCCAGCGCGCCGGCCTCTTCGAGCGCACCACGCACGGAGGCGATGGTGGAGCCCTTCTGACCGATGGCGACGTAGATGCAGCGGACCTGCTTGTTCACGTCGCCCGAGCGCCAGTTGTCGCGCTGGTTGATGATCGTGTCGACGGCCAGGGCGGTCTTGCCGGTCTGACGGTCACCGATGATCAGCTGACGCTGGCCACGGCCGATCGGGGTCATCGCGTCGACGGCCTTGTAGCCGGTCTCCATCGGCTCGTGCACCGACTTACGGGCCATGACGCCCGGTGCCTGCAGCTCGAGGGCGCGGCGGCCGGTGGACTCGATCTCGCCGAGGCCGTCGATCGGCTGACCGAGCGGGTCGACGACGCGACCCAGGTAGCCGTCACCGACTGCGACGGAGAGCACCTCACCGGTGCGCTGCACCGGCTGGCCCTCCTCGATGCCGCTGAACTCGCCGAGCACGATGGCACCGATCTCACGCTCTTCGAGGTTGAGCGCGAGACCGAGGGTGCCGTCCTCGAACTTCAGCAGTTCGTTGGCCATGGCCGAGGGAAGGCCCTCGACCTTCGCGATGCCGTCGCCGGCAAGGCTGACCGTACCGACCTCCTCGCGCGAGGCCGCGTCCGGCTTGTACGCCTGGACAAAGTTCTCCAGCGCGTCCCGGATCTCCTCCGGCCGGATCGTGAGCTCCGCCATCTGGGTTCCCTGCTCTCCTTGTTGGGCCCGAAGTTTCACTTGGGGGGTGTTCCTGATCGGACTCCCCCCACAAAGAGGTGAATCCTCTGCACGGCCCAACCGGGCCGTCGGTATTACGTGTTGAGTTGGTGGGGCGTCAGCCGGTCACACGGCGAGCGGCGTCATCGATACGGTCCGCGATCGAACCGTTGATGACCTCGTCGCCGACCTGCACCCGGATCCCGCCGAGGACCGTGGGGTCCACGTCGAGGTTGAGGTGCATCTCACGGCCGTACAGCTTGGCGAGGGCACCGCCCAGACGCTGCTTCTGCGCGTCGGACAGCGGCACCGCCGAGGTGACGACAGCGACCATGCGGCTACGACGCTCCGCGGCGAGCTTCGAGAGGGACTCGAGGCCCCCTTCAAGGCTACGTCCACGGGGCGCGGTCACCAGGCGCGTGACGAGACGCTCCGTGACCGGCTCCGCACGGCCGCCGAGCAGGCTGTGAAGGAGTTCGGTCTTGGCCGCCTTCACCGCCGCGCGGTCCGTGAGGGCCGCACGCAGCTCGGTGCTCGAGGAGACGATCCGGCCGAACCGGAACAGCTCGTCCTCGACGCTGTCGAGCGTGCCGTTCTTCTGCGCAGCGGTCAGGTCCGCGGTGGCGGCGAGCTCCTCGAGCCCGTCGACCAGGTCGCGGGGGGCCGACCAGCGGGACCGCACGAGACCCGCCACCAGGTCGGCGGTCTCACCGCTCACCTGGCCGCCGAGCAGACGCTCGGCGAGCTGGGCCTTGGCCTCACCGGACTGCGCCGGGTCGGTCAGGACCCGACGCAGCGAGACCTCGCGGTCGAGCAGCGCGGTGACCGAGGCCAGCTCGTCCGCGAGCTTCGCCGCGTCGACCGAGGTGTTGTCGGTCAGTGCGTCGAGACGCTCGCGTCCGGCGGCCAGTGCCTCGCGGCTGGCTCCGTGCGCAGTCATCGAGTCGCCTCTGCCTTCTCCTCGAGCTCGTCGAGGAAGCGGTCGATCACGCGGCTCTGCCGAGCGTGGTCGTCGAGGGACTCGCCGACGAGCTTGCCGGCCAGGGTCGTGGCAAGGGTGCCGACGTCCTGACGCAGCGCGGACGAGGCGGCCTTGCGGTCGGCCTCGATCTGGGCGTGACCGGCGGCGACGATTTCCTCGCGCTGCCGCTGGCCTTCCAGCCGCATCTCGGCGATGAGCTGGGCGCCCTGCTCCTGCGCCTCCTGGCGCAGCCGCGCGGCCTCGTGACGGGCCTCGGCCAGCTGGGCCTTGTACTGCTCGAGAACGGACTGGGCCTCGGCCTGCATGGCCTCGGCGTTCTCAATGCCGCCTTCGATCTTCTCGTGGCGCTCTTCCAGAACCTTGTTGATGTTCGGAAGGAGCTTCTTCCAGAAGAAGAAGAACACGATGGCGAAGGCGATGGTGCCGACCAGCAGCTCGGGGCCGGGCGGGATGAGCGGGTTCTGCTCCTCCGCGTGCCCGCCTTCCGCAGCCAGCTGCACAAGGGTGGCGATCACATCAGTGCCTTTCGTCGGGTGGGGCTGTTCGTCTCAGGCGATCAGGAGCCGTAGACGAACGGCATGACGATGCCGATGAGGGCAAGCGCCTCACAGAAGGCGAAACCAAGGATCTGGTTGGCACGGATCAGGCCGGCAGCTTCGGGCTGACGGGCCAGGGCCTCGGTGCCCTTACCGAACACGATGCCGACGCCGACACCGGGGCCGATGGCCGCGAGGCCGTAGCCGATGGAGCCGAGGGCCTTGATGTCACCGGTGAGGGCGGCGAGCTCGAGAGTCGCGGACATGCCGTTACTTCCTTCTCTTTCATGGACCGGTGGGGGTTGGCCACCGGGCGCTTAGGGGGTTGTGGCGGGGCTGGCTCAGTGGTGTTCGGAGACGGCGCCCTGGATGTACGAGCAGGCGAGGAGCACGAAGACGTACGCCTGGACGGCCTGCACGAAAAGCTCGAAAACGATCATCCCCATGGTCATGATGAACGAGACACCGGCGGCGGGGATGAGCCAGCTGTTCAGGAGGTACCAGGAGGCGACGGTGAACATCACCAGCATCAGGTGGCCGGCGAACATGTTGGCGAAGAGTCGGACCGCGTGCGTGAACGGACGCACAAGCAGGTTCGAGAAGAACTCGATGAACGAGACCAGCCACTTGATCGGGCCGAGTGACGGGTCGTAACCGGTGACGTTCTTCCAACCGCCCACGAACCCGTGGCGCTTGAAGGTCAGCGGGACCCACACCAGATACACGATGGCCGCGAGGACCGCCGGATACGCGATGCTCGCCGCGACCGGGAACTGGGCCAGCGGGATCACCGACCAGATGTTCATGATCCAGATGAAGAAGAACAGCGAGACCATCAGAGGGACGAAGCGCTCGCCCTCCTTCTTGCCGAGGGTCTCGTACACGATGCCGCGGCGGACGAAGTCGTAACCCATCTCGCCGAGCAGCTGAAGCTTGCCGGGGACCACCTTCGCCTTGCCGAAGGCAAGAGTGAAGAAAGTGACGACCACGAGCGTGCTGAGCAGCGCCAGCAGCATGATCTTGTTGAACTCGAACCCGCCGATCGTGAAGATCGGCTTGAAGAGGAACGAGTGGAGGCCCGGCGCCGGGAAGCCACAGCCGTTGTCGGCCATGATCCGACAGCTCCAGTCGAAGGCGAGCTGGGTCTGATCAGCACTCACCGCGGGCTCCTTCGGCGTGACGCATAGGTACGGCAACCTCGTTGTGTCGGCGCGGCGCGCAGCCGCGAGTCGGCACCGGACTGGTGTTTCGGATGTGGGGGCGGCAATCAGGCGTTGAGCCTCGCGATGGAACAGGCGTCAGCTCAAGTGCCCGCGCCCGCAGTGCCGCAGTTGGCACCGGACGATAGCAGGGTCTGCGACGGGTCTTTATCCCGGCCCTACCCCTCACGAGGAAGAGCCCGTCTTCTCGCCCTTCGAGGCATCGGAGTGCCCGGGGTCGATGTAGAAGATCTTGGCCTTCTTGTGCGCGAAAGCCATCGCCACGACCCAGGTGAGGGTGCAGACGATGATGGCGGCCGCGAAGACCTTGGGGTTGAACGCCGTGGTGTCCTTGAAGACCGCCACGAAGACGAACAGCACAAGCAGCAGCGTCACATAGAGCGCAAGACCCATCGCCTGGAACAGACTTGGCCAGTGTTTGGCCGTGTACTGCAGGCCGAGAATTCCGGCGCCCATGAAGACGATCACCACAAGCGCGCCGATGACACCGCCAAGTGCCCCCGTACCACCATCGATCACTCCACCGACGACCGCGGTGACTGCACCGGCGGCGGCGGTTGGAAGGGCGATGGGCAGGAGGATGCGTGCGTCGAGAGACGGCATGGCGGCAGCTCCGCTTACTTGCTGGGGACGAGTGTCGTCATGGTCGAGCGTAGACCCGGGCAACGATCGAGCTTCTGGCCAACAGACCGTCGCACTACGGTCTTTCGGCTCTACCCCGGGATCTCGTGAACCGTATCACAAACTATTTGATGAGGTCTTTACCTGCGAAGTGTGCTGGCCGTCACACATGAGAGGTAACGCGCGCGTCTGGGCGGGACTTTGGGTTCAATGTCTGCTATTGCGCAGTTTTCCATGACCGTTTTGCTGTGACTTCTGAGGCCGCTGTGTGGGATTCCCTACGTGTGCAGGCGGTCCTTGAAGCGGCTCCGGCCGCCCACCGCCGTCGCCCCGTTGACCCGGCCCACACCTGCCGCCACGGGCGTCGGCTGCTCCTCCTCGCCGGCCGGCCGTTCGCTCTCGTACACGACGGAACCGGCCCTGCGGCGGCGGTAGCGCGGCGGTACGAAGGCCTCGGCCCAGCTGGGCGTCCTCGGCGTGAAGCGCGGCAGCAGGAGCAGCACGAGACCGACCGCGCTCAGTGCCACGATCGCCAGGACAATCCACATGGACGCCGAGTGAACGGAGTAAAGGACCGCACCGAAGGCGATCAGGGCCGACCAGAAGTACATGATCAGCACCGCGCGGCTGTGCGAATGTCCGATCTCCAGGAGCCGGTGGTGCAGATGCCCGCGGTCGGCGGCGAACGGCGACTGGCCGTTCCATGTGCGCCGGACGATCGCGAGGACGAGGTCGGCCATCGGCACCGCGATGATCGTGAGTGGCAGCAGGAGCGGGATGTAGACGGGCACCGTCTGGTGCACGGCCGCGCGCTCGGAGCCCGCGAACACCTTCAGGGCGTCCGGGTCGACCTGGCCGGTGATGGAGATCGCACCGCCGGCGAGGACGAGGCCGATGAGCATCGAGCCCGAGTCCCCCATGAAGATCCGTGCGGGATGCATGTTGTGCGGCAGGAAGCCCAGACACATGCCCATGAGGATCGCGGCGAAGAGCGTGGCGGGTGCGGCGGCCTCGATGCCGTAGCCGTACCACATCCGGTACGCGTACATGAAGAACGCGGTGGCCGCGATGCAGACCATGCCGGCCGCGAGTCCGTCGAGGCCGTCCACGAAGTTGACGGCGTTGATGGTGATCACGACCAGGGCGACCGTGAGGAGCGTGCCCTGCCACTGGGTCAGTGAGACCGAGCCGATGCCGGGGATGGGCAGCCACAGGATCGTCAGACCCTGCATGACCATCACGCCCGCCGCGATCATCTGGGCGCCCAGCTTGATCAGTGCGTCGATCTCGAACTTGTCGTCGAGGACACCGACCAGCCAGATCAGGGCCGCACCGGAGAGCAGGGCCCTGGGTTCGTTGGAGTTCTCGAAGACCTCGTTGAGGTTCTCCAGATGGTCGGCGACCAGCAGGCCCGCGCACAGTCCGAAGAACATGGCGATACCGCCGAGCCGCGGTGTCGGTTCGCGGTGCACGTCGCGCGCACGGATCTCGGGCATCGCCCCGGCGACGATGGCGAACTTCCGCACCGGCCCGGTCAGCAGATAGGTCACCGCGGCCGTGACGCAGAGCGTCAGCAAATATTCACGCACGGGCTTCCCCACAGGTATCGCTGGCCATCTCAGCCCCACACCCTAGCTTCGGTGGCATACGGTTGGGGACTTTCGGGTAGCGACGATGGTTGCACGCTTGACTGTGTCTGGCCCCGCGTCTACCCCGTACTAGCCGGTGTAGGGCGGAAACCTCCGCACCAATTCCCGCACTTCTTCGCGTACGGTCCGGCCCTGCGGCTCCTGCGTTCCGCGCAGCGCGGCCCCGAAGAACCCGGCGATCCGCGCCATCTCCACCTCGCCCATGCCCTGCGTGGTGACGGCCGCCGTGCCCAGGCGCAGACCGCGTACCTCACCGTGAGGCAGCGCACATGTGTCGAGGACGACGCCCGCGCCGGCGAGCAGCCCCCGGGCTTCTTTGGCGTCGAAGCCGAGCGGGGTCGGATCTGCAATCACGAGGTGGGTGTCCGTGCCGCCGGTGGTGATCGCGAAGCCTTCGGCGGCCAGGCAGTCGGCGAGCACCCGGGCGTTGGCGACCACCTGATGGGCGTACGCGGTGAACGCCGGTGTCGCCGCCTCGCCGAAGGCGACGGCCTTGGCGGCGATGGTGTGCATCTGGGCGCCGCCCTGCGTGAACGGGAACACCGCCCGGTCCACCCGTTCGGCGAGCTCCTCGCCGCACAGGAGCATGCCGCCGCGGGGGCCGCGCAGCACCTTGTGGGTGGTGGCACAGACGACATCCGCGTACGGAACGGGGTTGGGCGCCGCTCCCCCGGCGACGAGCCCGATGGGATGCGCGGCGTCGGCGATCAGATAGGCGCCCACCTCGTCGGCGATCTCACGGAAGGCCGCGTAGTCGAGGTGGCGCGGATACGAGATGGAACCGCAGACGATCGCCTTGGGCTTGTGGGTGACGGCGAGCTCCCGGACCCGCTCGTGGTCGAGCAGTCCGCTCTCCTCGTCCACTCCGTAGCCGATGAAGTCGAACCAGCGGCCGGAGAAGTTGGCGGGCGAGCCGTGGGTCAGATGGCCGCCGTGCGGCAGGCCCATGGCGAGCACCTTGTCGCCGGGACGCAGGAGCGCGGCGTACGCGGCGAGGACGGCCGAGGAGCCCGAGTGGGGCTGCACATTGGCGTGCTCGGCGCCGAACAGGGCCTTCGCCCGGTCCACGGCGACCCGTTCGGCGACGTCCACCAGCTCGCAGCCGCCGTGGTGACGGTTGCCGGGATAGCCCTCCGCGTACTTGTTGGCGAGCGGTGAGCCGAGCGCGGTGAGCACGGCGGGCGAGGTGAAGTTCTCGGCGGCGATCAGCTGGAGCCCGCTGCTCTGGCGCTCGAGTTCGGCGAGCAGGATCTCGGCGAGCTCGGGGTCCTGCCGACGCAGGGCGTCGATCCCCGTGGACGATCCGCTGATGCTGGCTGCAGTGGTGACCGACATGTGCGGCTCCGGGCCCGAGGGTGGGGTGTGGCGGCACTTCCAATGTAGGGGCGGGCGCGGGTGCTCGCGCGGTGTCTGCGGACATGTGGTCGACGCACGGGCGGTGTGCGCATCGGCCGGTGTCAGGAGCGCGCCTCGGCCGGTGTCAGGAGCGCGCCTCGGCGGGTATCAGGAGTGCGCCACTGCCTGCGTCCGGCGTGCGCCCCGGCCGACGTCGGACGAGCGCCACGGCCCGCATCGGACGACCGCCCCCGCGTACGTCAGGCGTGCGCCGTCAGCCCCGTGAGCGCCGTCACCACGGGCTCGAGCGCCTGGTTGATCTCGTCGCCCACCGAACGGAAGTACGTCAGCGGCGCCCCGTACGGGTCGTGCACCTCGTCCGCCTCGATGGACGGGGCGAGAAGCCACCCGCGTAGAGCCGCGGCAGCGCGGACCAGGGCACGGGCGCGTTCGACCACGCCTTCGTCGAGAGGGTCGGGCAGGGTCGCCGGATCTATCGCCCGTACAAGACGGGTGAACTCCTTCAGGGTGAAGGTCCGCAGGCCCGCGGAGTGCCCCATCGAGATGACCTGCGCGCGGTGGTCGCGCGTGGCCGTGAGCACCAGGTCGGCCCGGATGACGTGCTCGTCGAGCAGCTCGCGCCCCACGAACCCCGAGGCGTCCGCCCCGAACTCACCGAGCACCGTCGCCGCGTTCGCCTCCATCGGGGCCCCTTCATGGCCCCAGGTCCCCGCGCTCTCCACGATCAGGCCGCCCGCGGCCTCGGGCCCGATCCGGTGCGTCAGGGCATGCCGCGTCAGCCGCTCGGTCATCGGCGAGCGGCACACGTTGCCGGTGCTGACGTGGAGGATGCGGAAGGTTTCTGCAGGGCCTTCGACGGTCGTAAAGCCCGTGAAGCTCGAAGAAGCCGCTATGCCACGCCCCTCAGGGGCCGTCAATTCGCCACCTCGAGGTCGGGTACCACCTTGCGCAGCTCTTCGGCGCTCAGCGCGCCGGCCCGCAGCAGCACCGGCGTCTTGCCGGTCACGTCGACGATCGAAGAGGGCACGATGCCGGGCGTCGGACCGCCGTCCAGGTACACGGAGACCGAGTCGCCGAGCATCTCCTGCGCGGCGTCGCAGTCCTCGGGCGCGGGGTGGCCGGTGAGGTTGGCGGAGGAGACGGCCATCGGGCCGACCTCGGTGAGCAGTTCGATGGCGACCGGGTGCAGCGGCATCCGGATCGCGACGGTGCCCCGGGTGTCGCCCAGGTCCCACTGCAGCGACGGCTGGTGCTTGGCGACCAGGGTCAGGGCGCCGGGCCAGAACGCGTCGACGAGCTCCCAGGCCTTCTCCGAGAAGTCGGTGACCAGGCCGTGCAGGGTGTTCGGGGAGCCGATCAGGACGGGCGTGGGCATATTGCGGCCACGCCCCTTGGCCGCGAGCAGATCGACGACGGCCTCGGAGCTGAACGCGTCCGCCCCGATGCCGTACACGGTGTCGGTGGGCAGCACGACGAGCTCGCCGCGGCGCACGGCGGAGGCGGCCTCGCGCAGGCCGGTGGCGCGGTCGGTCGCGTCGTTCGTGTCGTATCGCCGTGCCATTACTCCCCAGCCCCTTCGTCGTACGTACGCAGCAGGAATGTCAGCGGAACAGTCATCACGGCATCGCCTTGCGGGCGGTGGCGAAGCGAGGCCGGTTGTTGAGGTCGGGGTGGTCGGCCGCGTCCGCCCAGCCCCGCTCCTCGGTGAAGATCCACGGCACCTGGCCGCCCTGGGTGTCGGCGTGCTCGATCACGACGACACCACCCGGGCGCAGGAGCCGGTGTGCGGTGCGCTCGATCCCGCGGATCAGGTCGAGACCGTCCTCGCCGGAGAAGAGCGCGAGTTCGGGATCGTAGTCCCGTGCCTCGGGCGCCACATACTCCCATTCGGTGAGCGGGATGTACGGCGGGTTGGAGATCACCAGATCGACCTGGCCGTCCAGGTCCGTGAAGGCGTCACGGGCGTCGCCCTGGCGCAGATCGACCCGGGAGCCCTCGACGTTCTTACGGGTCCACACGAGCGCGTCCTCGGACAGCTCGACCGCGTGCACGCGCGAGCGCGGCACCTCCTGCGCGAGGGCGAGCGCGATGGCGCCGGAGCCGGTGCACAGGTCCACGATCAGCGGCTCGACCACATCCATCGCGCGCACCGCGTCTATGGCCCAGCCGACCACGGACTCCGTCTCGGGCCGCGGCACGAACACCCCTGGCCCGACCTGCAGTTCGAGGTAGCGGAAGAAGGCGCGGCCGGTGATGTGCTGCAGCGGTTCGCGGGCCTCGCGCCGGGAGATGACCTCCCAGTAGCGCGCGTCGAAGTCGCCGTCCTTGACGTTGTGCAGCTCTCCGCGCTTGACGCCGTGCACATACGCGGCGAGCTCTTCCGCGTCGAAGCGCGGCGAGGGCACACCGGCGTCGGCCAGCCGCTGGGTGGCCTGGGCCACCTCGGCGAGCAGAAGGTTCACGCGCCGTCCTTCCTGGGATTCACAGCCGTATCGCGAAAGCCGTATGAGCCGTATGCCTGGTCTGAGCCGTCTGTCTGGTCCGTCGTCGCGTTACGAGGCGTCGGCCAGCTTGGCCGCGGCGTCCGCGTCGACACAGGCCTGGATCATCGCGTCGAGGTCTCCGTCGAGCACCTGGTCCAGGTTGTACGCCTTGAAGCCCACGCGATGGTCGGAGATCCGGTTCTCCGGGAAGTTGTACGTACGGATCTTCTCGGAGCGGTCCACGGTGCGGACCTGGCTGCGGCGGGCGTCCGCCGCCTTGGACTCGGCCTCCTCCTGCGCGGCGGCGAGCAGCCTGGAGCGCAGGATACGCATGGCCTGCTCCTTGTTCTGGAGCTGGCTCTTCTCGTTCTGGCAGGAAGCGACCACGCCGGTGGGGACATGCGTGATGCGGACGGCGGAGTCGGTGGTGTTGACGGACTGGCCGCCGGGGCCCGACGAGCGGTACACGTCGATCCGCAGATCGTTCATGTTGATCTCGACGTCGACCTCCTCTGCCTCGGGCGTGACGAGCACACCGGCCGCGGAGGTGTGGATACGGCCCTGGGACTCGGTCGCGGGCACGCGCTGCACGCGGTGCACCCCGCCCTCGTACTTCAGCCGCGCCCAGACGCCCTGGCCGGGCTCGGTCGCACCGTTGCCGCCCTTGGTCTTCACCGCGACCTGGACGTCCTTGTAGCCCCCGAGCTCGGACTCCGTGGAGTCGATGATCTCGGTCTTCCAGCCCACCCGCTCCGCGTACCGCAGATACATGCGCAGGAGATCGCCGGCGAACAGCGCGGACTCGTCGCCGCCCGCACCGGCCTTGATCTCCAGGAGCACGTCCTTGTCGTCGGACGGGTCGCGCGGGACCAGGAGAAGGCGCAGCTTCTCGGTGGTCTCCTCGCGCTGCTGCGTCAGATCCTTGACCTCGGCCGCGAAGTCCGGGTCGTCGGCCACGAACTCCTTCGCGGTCTCGATGTCCTCGCCCAGCTGCTTCCAGGAGCGGTAGGTGCCCACGATCGGCGTCAGCTCGGCATAGCGCTTGTTGAGCTTGCGCGCGTTGGCCTGGTCCGCGTGCACCGACGGGTCGGCGAGCTTCTTCTCCAGATCGGCGTGCTCGCCGATGAGGTCCTCGACCGCCTCGAACATCTCCGGGCTCCTGTTTTCGTGCGGAAAGTGGGCTGAGCGAGAAAAACGCCGGCCCCGGTCGCCCCCACGGGGGAGCGACCGAGGACCGGCGCTGGGGCTCGCTACTTGTTGGCGGAGCCGGCCTTGCCGAAGCGGGCCTCGAAGCGGGCCACACGGCCACCGGTGTCGAGGATCTTCTGCTTGCCCGTGTAGAACGGGTGGCACTCGGAGCAGACCTCGGCACGGATGGTGCCGGACGAGATCGTGCTGTGCGTGGTGAACGACGCGCCACAGGTGCAGCTGACCTGGGTCTCGACGTACTCGGGGTGGATGTCGCGCTTCAAGGGTGTCTCCTAGTTTCGGGAGGGCACCGGGTCGCAGACGCGGGATGCGGATGCGTGAACCGGGGCCGACGTACCAGTTTGCCAGGACTGGCCGTATCTCCCAAAACCGGGGCGGGGGCCCAGGTATTCCCGGGAGCGTTTTGGCTGGTCAGCCAGCTGTCAGTTGCTGTCCACGTAGCTGCCCGCATCGCCCTTGTCGCCGGCCGAGTCCTTGGTGGCCGCGGCGGGGATGGGCTTGTCGGCCTTGAGCGCGTCCCAGACCATCAGGGACTGCTTCTCGAGCGGCACCACACGGTTCGGGTCGGCCGGGTCGTAGATCACCGGCATCGTGACCATGTGCATGTCCTTGGCGTCGATCGTCTTCAGCCCGTTGGCGAAGCCGATCAGACGGTTCACCGAGTCGAGGTCGGAGTCGACGGTGGTGGCCTTGGTGGCGGTGTCCGCGAGGTCGTACAGCTTCTTGGGGCTGGAGAACACCCCGACGTCCTTGATCTGGTTGATCAGGGCCTTGATGAAGGCCTGCTGCAGCTGTATTCGGCCCAGGTCTCCGCCGTCACCGACGGCATGCCGGGTGCGGACCAGGCCGAGCGCCTGCTCGCCGTTGAGCGTGTGCGCGCCGGCGGGGAGGTTCAGATGGCTGTCGGGGTCGGATATCGCCTTGGTGGTGGTGATGTCCACACCGCCGAGGGTGTTGATCAGCTTCTTGAAGCCGGAGAAGTCGACCTCGACGTAGTGGTCCATGCGGATGCCCGACATGGACTCGACGGTCTTCACGGCGCAGGCCGGGCCGCCGACCGAGTACGACTCGTTGAACATCTTGCGCTGGCCGCCGGGGTCGGTGCCGCCGTTGTCCGTCGTGCACGCGGGCCGGGTGACGAGGGTGTCCCTGGGGATGGAGACGATGCTCGCCTTCTTGTGGCCCTCGTACACGTGCAGGATCATCGCCGTGTCCGAACGGGCGCTCTCGCCGTCGCCGCCGCCGTACTTCGCGTTGTCACCGGCGCGGGAGTCCGAGCCGAGGACGAGAATGTCCATCGAGCCGTTGTCGACGTCCTCGGGGCGGTCGGTGCCGAGCGCCGCATTGATGTCGACGCCGTGCAGATTCCCGTTGAACTTGTAATAGAGGTAGCCGAGCCCGGCGCCGCCGAGCACGACGACGCCCGCCGCGGTCCAGGCGGTGATCACCAGGGCTTTGCGGCGGGTGCTGCGGGGCTTGCGCCGACGCCCCTTGGCGCCGCGTCGACCGCTGGCCGGTCCGGCGTTCTCGGGGGTGGTGTCGCTCGCGTCGGGCATGTGCTCCTCAGTCCTCGGTCCGCCATTTGTCAGACGTCGTGTCCGCAAAAAGGGTTGCACAGGGTCATAAGAGGTTCTTAAGAGCGAGCCGTGAACAGGCTATGCCGGGACTCAAGGCCGAGTTCCCGCATCCCTGTCCGGAAAACCTGCGTTCACCTGCTATTTCATCCAGTTTCCCACAGCCGGCCGAAAGGACTAGCGGGGGCGGATTCTGTGGCGAAGGTCTCGCGGTGTGACCTCCCCGCGATCGGTACGAAGGACCGAAGTCCCGCCCGTACGCACACCGGCGCCCCCGCCACCGGGCGGGGCGGGGGGGGCGGGGGGCGGGCGGGGGGGCGGGGT
>NZ_JAEIMH010000002.1:214787-216747 GCF_016464295.1 Streptomyces sp. N35
TGGCCCCCGACTCCCACGAGTCGTGACGGGGGCGCCGGTGGACGTGCTGTGTGCCGTGCTCTGCGGCCCGGATGTCAGGCGACGGTGTACATCGAGCCCCAGCCGCTGTTGAGCTTCACCGACGGGGCGAAGATCTCCGTGGTGGCCTTTCCGGTGCCCTTCAGGAGGTACAGCGAGCCGCTGGTCGAGCGGGCGACGAGGTCGGCCTTGCCGTCCCCGTTCACATCGCCGGGAGTGACGAGCAGGTTGTACGCCGCCCAGTTGGAGCGCACCTTCACGGGCGCCTCGAACGGAGCGGTGGACTTGCCGGTGCCCTTGACCAGGTACAGGTCGTTGGTGCCACCACGCCGGACCAGCAGGTCGGACTTGCCGTCGTTGGTGTAGTCACCGTTGCCGCGGACCTGGTTGTACACCTGGTAGCCCGTGGCCGCCTTCGTCGCCGTGGCGAACGTGCCGTTGCCGTAGCTCGGGTACACCATCAGGTCACCGGTCGACGTCACGGCGACGATGTCGCCCTTGCCGTCGCTGTTCACATCGCCAGGAGCGGCGAAGGCCCGCACCGTCTTCCAGTTGCTGAAGATCTTCGTCTTCACATACGTGGAGCTGCTGACCGAGCGGTGCAGCCAGTAGACGTTGCCCGTCGAAGCCTCACGCGCGATCAAGTCCTCGTAGCCGTCCCGGTTCAGGTCCGTCTGCACGATGAAGTTGTACGCGCTGTACGAGCCCGGGAAGGTCTTGCGCGCGGCGAGCGACTCACCGAGCGAGGTGTAGGTGTAGCCGGTGCTGCCCGTGGTGCGGGCGAAGAGATCGGCCTTCGTGTCCCGGCTGAAGTTGGTGTCGTTGATGCGCGGCTGGATGGCCGGACTGTACGTGGAGACCTTGGTGTAGGCGTCGTACGTGCCGGTGACGTTGCATACCCGCGATCCCTGGATCGGTCCCCAGGAAGTGATGCCGATGATGCGGCCGCTGACGATCAGGGGACCGCCGGAGTCTCCCTTGCAGGTGCCCGAGCCGGTCGTGTCATCGCCCGTGCCGCCCGCGCCGGCGCAGATCATGTGGCCGGGCTTGTACTGGACCGGATCACCCGGCCCGGTCAGGCCCGTCGCGCACTCAGCGTCGGAGCGCAGCGGCTGGTCGAGGCGTTGCAGGACGTCCGCGAGCCGACCGGTGTCCGCGTTGCCCGTGGTCAGACCCCAGCCGTAGGTGGTGGCCGTGGTTCCGGCCGCGTAGCGAGCCGCGTCGCCGTACGAAGCGGGCTGAGCCGTCTTGTACGGGAGCGGCTTCGACAGCGTCAGTATCGCGACGTCGTTGTCGATGGTGGCCGGATTGTAGGAGCCCGCACGGTACACACGGGAGACGTTGACCGCCGTCCCTTCGCGGTTGCTGCCGGTCCCGCCGACCAGCTTTGCGGTACCGCCGAGGACCAAGCCCCGGCCCGCGTAGTCCATGACGCCGTTCTCGTCGGTGACGCAGTGTGCCGCCGTGAGCACCTTGTTCGGGGCGATGAGGGTGCCGCCGCAGGTGAAGTAGTAGAGGCCGTCGTTATCCCACTCGAAAAGGAGCTGCACCATCCAGGGCGCGCTGCTGTGCGAGGTCGAGGAGCCGCCGATGATCTTCGGGGACGCCGAGGCCGTCTGGACCACCTCCACACCCTTGGGCGGCAGGAACTCCGGCCCGCTTTCCTCGGCCTGAGCAGTAAGGGCCAGACCTCCCCCGAGCAGAGCCAGAGCCGCGACACCCGCGGATATGAGTCTGCGCATCTTCTTCACTGGTCTGCCGTGACGCGACATACGCACGCAATTCTCCTGCAATTCAAGGGATTTCAGAGAGTGCCGCGTGGGGGGATAGGAACGGCTGACCGATATTACATGCAGAAATCCGCCCCCGCCCCCCAGGGGCGGGGGGGGGTTCGGGGGGAGGTGGGGGTTGTGGTCTCCGAAGGGGGGAGGGGGTGGTGGGG
>NZ_JAEIMH010000002.1:216757-225596 GCF_016464295.1 Streptomyces sp. N35
ATATTCCAGGCACACCCCCCCCCCCTCCGGCGGGGGGGGGGAGGGATTTCGGGGGCAGTGGGGACTTCTGACCTCAGAAGAGGTCAGTCGTTGTTGCCGTTGCCCATGCCCGGGGTCGTCTTCTGGATCTGGAGCAGGAACTCCGCGTTGGACTTCGTCTGCTTCATCTTGTCCAGGAGCAGCTCGATCGCCTGCTGCTGGTCGAGCGCGTGCAGCACCCGGCGCAGCTTCCAGACGACACCCAGCTCGTCGGCGCCCATGAGGATCTCTTCCTTACGGGTACCGGACGCGTCCACGTCCACCGCCGGGAAGATGCGCTTGTCCGCGAGCTTGCGGTCGAGCTTGAGCTCCATGTTGCCGGTGCCCTTGAACTCCTCGAAGATCACCTCGTCCATGCGGGACCCGGTGTCCACCAGAGCGGTGGCGAGGATGGTCAGCGAGCCGCCGTCCTCGATGTTGCGGGCCGCACCGAAGAAGCGCTTCGGCGGGTACAGGGCAGTCGAGTCGACACCACCGGACAGGATGCGGCCGGAGGCCGGCGCCGCCAGGTTGTACGCACGGCCCAGACGCGTGATCGAGTCGAGCAGCACGACGACGTCGTGGCCCAGCTCGACGAGGCGCTTGGCGCGCTCGATGGCGAGCTCCGCGACCGTGGTGTGGTCCTCGGCCGGACGGTCGAAGGTCGAGGAGATGACCTCGCCCTTGACCGAGCGCTGCATGTCGGTGACCTCTTCCGGACGCTCGTCGACCAGGACGACCATCAGGTGGCACTCGGGGTTGTTGTGCGTGATCGCGTTGGCGACCGCCTGCATGATCATGGTCTTACCGGTCTTCGGCGGGGCCACGATCAGACCGCGCTGGCCCTTACCGATCGGCGACACGAGGTCGATGATGCGGGTGGTCAGAACGCCCGGGTCCGTCTCCAGACGGAGGCGGTCCTGCGGGTACAGCGGGGTGAGCTTGTTGAACTCCGGGCGGCCGCGGCCCGATTCGGGCGCCATGCCGTTCACGGAGTCGAGACGCACGAGCGCGTTGAACTTCTCGCGACGCTCGCCGTCCTTGGGCTGGCGCACCGCACCGGTGACGTGATCGCCCTTGCGCAGACCGTTCTTGCGGACCTGGGCGAGGGAGACGTAGACGTCGTTGGGACCCGGCAGGTAGCCCGACGTACGGATGAAGGCGTAGTTGTCGAGGATGTCGAGGATGCCCGCGACGGGGATCAGGACATCGTCCTCGGAGACCTGGACGTCGGGGCCGCCCATCTCGTCACGGCCACGACGCCCACGGCGGTCGCGGTAGCGGCCGCGACGGCCACGGCGTCCGCCCTCGAAGTCGTCGTCGTCCTGCGGGCCGTTGTTGCGGTCCTGACGGTCCGACCGCTCCGACCGGTCCGCCCGGTCCTGACGGTCCTGTCGGCCGCCGCCCTGCTGGCGCTGGCCCTGCTGCTTGCCGCCCTGCTCGTCGCGGTTGCGGTCGCGACCGCGGTCGCGGTCACGGCGGTTGCCGCGCTCACGACGGCCCTCGGCGTTGTCCTCGCCCTTGGCCTCGGACTTCTCGCCGGCCTGCTCGGACTTCGCCTCGGTCTTGGTCTCGCCCTTGGCCTCGGCGGTCACGGTCTCGGGGCTGCCGGCGTCGGCGGTGGCACGACGGCGGCGGCGCTCGACGGGAGCGTCGTCGGAGGCCGGCTGACCCGGAATCTCGATCTGCTTGGGAGCGGAGGCCTCGACGGCCTTCTCCTCGGCGGCGGCCGGCTTGTCGGCGGCGGCCGCGTCCGTGCGGGCCTTGGAGGTCGCCCGGCGCTTCGGCTTGGACTCGGTGCTGGTGTCCCCCGACGCCTTCGCCGGGGCGGAGCCGCCGGCCTGAGCTTCCTTGATGACCTCGATCAGCTGGCTCTTGCGCATCCGCGCCGTGCCCCTGATCCCGAGGCCCGATGCGACCTGCTGCAGCTCGGCCAGCACCATGCCCTCGAGGCCGGTACCGCGGCGCCGCCGCGTGGTGGGCGCGGCAGAGGCGTCCGTGGCGGGCGCGGCGCTGTCACTCACGCCCATCAGATCGGTGGTGTCGCTCACGAAGGGTCCTTCCCTGGAGCGGACGTCGGCCTGTCTGGCTCGGCGACCGGTTGTGCTGTCCGGCGGTGGTCCTCAGGTGCGGACCTGCCGGGGCGGTGGTCCCGCCTCAAGCGGCGGAAGAGTCTGTGGTGACGGCGATTCCCGAAGCTGTGCCACCCGTACGTGCTGTGTCACTGGGCTGGGTCACACCGGTTCCGGAGCGTGCTCGCCAAAGGTCAGTGCAGTGCACAGAGCAGTTGGGGAAGCTCCCGGAAGAAGGGTTGTCCCGAGACGGGACAGGAAGCACCACGCCATTCGTACGTCGGGTGCAGACTTGAGGTTAACACTACCGGATCCAACAAACATTCCCCCTCTCCTGCTCCGGCATACGTGTGTCAGGACGCAAGCGGCAACACGCTCGCTCCGCCGGAATCAAGGGCCAGACGGTTGGCCGCCCACCCCTCGCCGGCGACCTGGGCGACCTTGTCGGCCGTCGCTTCATCGACCAGCGCGAGCACCGTGGGGCCCGCGCCGGAGATCACTGCGGGCACGCCGTCGGCGCGCAGCCGCTCCACCAGGGCGGCGCTCTCCGGCATGGCCGGGGCGCGGTACTCCTGGTGCAGACGGTCCTCGGTGGCGGGCAGCAGCAGCTCGGGGCGCCTGGTCAGGGCCTCGACGAGCAGGGCCGCACGGCCCGCGTTGGCGGCGGCGTCGACGTGCGGGACGCTGCGTGGCAGCAGGCCGCGTGCCGTTTCGGTGAGGACGGGCTTTCCGGGGACGAACACCACCGGAACGACGGAGTCCGCGACGTCCAACCGGATCGCGCGGGCCGAACCCGCGTCCATCCAGGCGAGCGTGAATCCGCCGAGCAGGCAGGGCGCGACATTGTCCGGGTGGCCCTCGATCTCGGTGGCGAGCTCGAGCAGCGCGGTGTCGTCGAGCTTGGCGTCGCCGCCTATGGTCACGGCGCGGGCGGCCATGATGCCGGCACAGATGGCGGCCGAAGAGGAGCCGAGGCCGCGGCCGTGCGGAATGCGGTTGGCGCAGACGACCTCGAGGCCGCGCGGCTGTCCGCCGAGCAGGTCGAACGCGGTGCGCAGCGCACGTACGAGCAAATGGGACTCGTCGCGCGGCAGGGTGTCCGCCCCTTCGCCCGCGATGTCCACGTGCAGCCCGGAGTCGGCCACGCGCACGACGACATCGTCGTAGAGCCCCAGCGCGAGGCCCAGGGCGTCGAAGCCCGGGCCGAGGTTCGCGCTGGTGGCGGGGACGCGCACCCTTACGGCGGCGGCGCGGAAGGCGGGACCGGCCATCGCTCGCTGACTCTCCTTGCTTGTGCTGCGGGATTGTTCACGGTGGTGCTGGGGTTCGCCGGGACTTCTCCGGCCGTACGAGCGGTACGTACGGGAGAGGTTCCGGCACCCGGAGGCCGACAACAGGCGGCACCGGCCGCCAACGGCTGGCATATGCGGCGGGCGGGTTTGGTACAGCCTATCGAAGGAAGGTTCTGTGGCGACATAGGGCGCACAGGAGGCGCACGATGCGTGTCGCGAGCCCCTTGTGCACCCCCTGCGCGGACTTGAGGCGTATTGCCCCAGGCCCTCAAGTGCTAGGCGAGACCCAGCCGTTCGGCGGCGGCGGCCGCGTCGACCGGGACGGTGACCGGCTGCGGAGCACCCGCGACCGCCCAGTCCGGGTCCTTGAGGCCGTTGCCCGTGACGGTGCAGACGATGCGCTGCCCCTTGGCGAGCCTGCCGTCCTCGGCGGCCTTGAGCAGACCGGCCACGGAGGCGGCCGACGCGGGCTCCACGAAGACACCCTCGCGGGAGGCCAACAGCTTGTAGGCGCGCAGGATCTGACGGTCGGTCACATCGTCGATGAAGCCGCCCGACTCGTCGCGCGCGGCCTCCGCGTACTGCCAGGAGGCCGGGTTGCCGATCCGGATCGCGGTGGCGATCGTGGAGGGGTCCTTCACGATCTCCTTGCGCACGATCGGGTTGGCGCCGGAGGCCTGGAAACCCCACATGACGGGCGTGTGGGTGGCGATGCCGTCGGCCGCGTACTCCTGATAGCCCTTCCAGTACGCGGTGATGTTGCCCGCGTTGCCGACCGGCAGGACGTGGATGTCGGGGGCGTCGCCGAGGCGGTCCACGATCTCGAACGCGGCGGTCTTCTGGCCCTCGATACGCACCGGGTTGACCGAATTGACCAGCGCCACCGGGTAGTTCTCGGACAAGTTTCGCGCCAGCACGAGGCAGTCGTCGAAGTTGCCGTCGACCTGGAGGATCTTCGCGCCGTGCACCAGGGCCTGGCCCATCTTGCCGAGCGCGATCTTGCCCTGCGGTACGAGGACGGCGCTGACCATGCCGGCCTTGCCGCCGTAAGCGGCCGCGGAGGCGGAGGTGTTGCCGGTGGAGGCGCAGATGACGGCCTTGGCGCCCTCCTCCTTGGCCTTGGAGATCGCCATGGTCATCCCGCGGTCCTTGAAGGAGCCGGTCGGGTTGGCGCCCTCGACCTTGAGGTGGACCTCGCAGCCGGTGAGTTCGGAGAGCACCTCCGCGCGGACGAGCGGAGTGCCGCCCTCGCCGAGCGTGACCACGGGCGTCGCCTCGCTGACGGGCAGCCGGTCGCGGTACTCCTCGATGATCCCGCGCCACTGGTGGGCGCCGGTAGAGGTGGCGGTCATGTCTGGTTACTCCCCTTCGACACGCATGATGCTGGCGACACCCCGCACGGTGTCGAGCTTGCGCAACGCCTCGACGACCCCGGACAGGGACGCGTCGGACGCGCGGTGGGTGACGACGACGAGGCTCGCCTCGCCGTCCTTCCCCGACTGACGGACCGTATCGATCGATACGCCGTGCTCGGCGAAGACCGTCGCGACCTGGGCGAGGACACCCGGCTTGTCGGCCACGTCGAGGCTGATGTGGTAGCGCGTGACGACCTCGCCCATCGGGCTGACCGGGAGGCGGGTGTACGCGGATTCGCCGGGTCCGGTGGACCCGTCGAGCTTGTTGCGGCAGACGGCCACGAGGTCACCGAGGACCGCGGAGGCGGTGGGCGCGCCACCCGCGCCGGGACCGTAGAACATCAGCTGTCCGGCGGCCTCGGACTCGACGAAGACCGCGTTGTACGCCTCGCGCACGGACGCGAGAGGGTGGCTGAGCGGGATCATCGCCGGGTGGACCCGGGCGGTGACGGACTCGCCGTCCTCGGCCCGCTCGCAGATCGCGAGCAGCTTGATGGTGCAGCCCATCTGGCGCGCCGAGGCGAAGTCCGCGGCGGTCACCTCGGTCATGCCCTCGCGGTACACGTCGTCCAGGCGTACGCGGGTGTGAAAGGCGATACCGGCCAGGATCGCGGCCTTGGCGGCGGCGTCGAAGCCCTCGACGTCGGCGGTCGGGTCGGCCTCGGCGTAGCCCAGGGCGGTGGCCTCGTCGAGGGCCTCCTGGTAGCCGGCGCCCGAGGAGTCCATCTTGTCGAGGATGAAGTTCGTGGTGCCGTTCACGATGCCCAGGACACGGTTGACCTTGTCGCCCGCGAGCGACTCGCGCAGCGGGCGGATCAGCGGGATCGCGCCGGCCACGGCGGCCTCGTAGTACAGGTCCTCGCCGTGGTCCTCGGCCGCCTTGTGCAGGGCCGCGCCGTCCTGGGCGAGCAGCGCCTTGTTGGCCGAGACCACCGAGATGCCGTGCTCGAAGGCGGTGGTGATGAGGGTGCGGGCGGGCTCGATGCCGCCGATGACCTCGATCACGACGTCGATGTCGCCCCGTTTGACCAGGGCGGTGGCGTCGGTGGTGACCAGCGCGGGGTCGATGCCGGCGCGCACCCGGTCGGGACGGCGCACGGCCACGCCGGCGAGCTCGACGGGGGCGCCGATCCGGGCTGTGAGGTCGTCCGCGTGCGTCGTCATGATGCGGGCTACTTCGGAGCCGACGACTCCACAGCCAAGGAGCGCCACCTTCAGCGGACGCGTACGCATCATCCGACCTCGATTCTTGAACTTCTGCGGTTGGTCCAGTCTCACGCACCGGACCCGGGTTTCCGTCCCGGGTCCGGATAATGAGACGTCGATTTCATTTCGATGAGCACCGCGGACCGGAAATCCGGCGTCCGCGAGCCCTTTGCTGCCGTGTGTCTTACGTCGGGCGCGGTCGGCTGCCTTTGCCTGACGCGGTCAGCCGACGTCCAGGGCGAGCAGGTCCTCCTCCGTCTCGCGGCGGATGATCACGCGCGCCTCGCCGTCGTTCACCGCCACGACCGGGGGCCGCAGCGCGTGGTTGTAGTTGCTCGCCATCGAGCGGCAGTACGCGCCCGTCGCCGGCACCGCGATCAGGTCGCCCGGGGCCAGATCGGCCGGCAGGAACGCGTCCTTGACCACGATGTCTCCGCTCTCGCAGTGCTTGCCGACGACGCGGGAGAGCATCGGCTCGGCGGTGGAGGTGCGCGAGACGAGGGCGACGCTGTACTCGGCGTCGTAGAGCGCGGTGCGGATGTTGTCCGACATGCCGCCGTCGACGCTCACGTACGTCCGCAGGCCCTCGAGGTGCTTGATGGTGCCGACGCGGTAGAGCGTGAACGCGGTCGGGCCGACGATGGCCCGCCCCGGCTCCACGGAGATACGGGGGGTGCTGAGCCGCGCCGTCTCGCACTCGCGCGTGACGATCTCGGCCAGGGCCTTGGCGATCTCGTGCGGCTCGCGCGGGTCGTCGTCACTCGTGTACGCGATGCCGAGGCCGCCGCCGAGGTCGATCTCGGGCAGCTCGACGCCGTGCTCGTCGCGGATCTGGCCGAGCAGCTGGACGACGCGGCGGGCGGAGACCTCGAAGCCGGCCATGTCGAAGATCTGCGAGCCGATGTGGCTGTGGATGCCGAGGAGTTCGAGACCGTCGAGCTTCAGCGCGCGCCGTACGGCCTCGGCCGCCTGGCCGCCGGCGAGCGCGATGCCGAACTTCTGGTCCTCGTGCGCGGTCGCGATGAACTCGTGCGTGTGGGCCTCGACGCCGACCGTCACACGGATGAGGACGGGCTGGCGCCTGCCGAGCCGCTGGGCGATGTGCGCGACGCGCGCGATCTCCTGGAAGGAGTCGAGCACGATCCGTCCGACCCCTGCCTCGACGGCGCGCTCGATCTCCGCCTCGGACTTGTTGTTGCCATGGAAGGCGATGCGTTCGGCGGGCATCCCGGCGCTCAGGGCGGTGGTCAGTTCTCCGCCGGAGCAGACGTCGAGGTTGAGGCCCTCCTCGTACAGCCACTTGACGACGGCGCGCGAGAGGAAGGCCTTGCCGGCGTAGAAGACATCGGCCTCGGTGCCGAAGGCCTCGCGCCAGGAGCGGCACCGGGCGCGGAAGTCGGCCTCGTCCATGAAGTACGCGGGTGTGCCGAACTCCTCGGCCAGGCGCGCCACTTCGATACCGCCGACGGTCAGGGCGCCCTGCTCGTCCCGGGTGACCGTGCGCGACCAGACCTTGGGGTCGAGGACGTTGAGGTCGGCGGGCGGGGCGCTGTAGTGACCCTCGGGCAGGACGTCGGCGTGACGGGGCCCGGCGGGGTGGGCGGAACGGCTCATCTCTTCTGTGTCTCTCTCAGAGGTGTTCGGGGGCGTCGATGCCGAGCAGGGACAGGCCACCGGCCAGCACCGTCCCGGCGGCTTCGGCGAGCGCGAGCCGGGCGCGGTGGGCGGCCTCGGGTTTCTCGTCCCCTTGCGGCAGGACGGCCGGCTGCAGGTCGAGGAACGCGTCGGCGACCGCGATCAGGTGCCGGGTGAGGCGGTCGGGGGCGCGGTGGTGGGCGGCCTGGGCGAGGACTCGGGGGTGGTCGGCGAGGGTTGCCTGGAGGTTGGCGAGGGGTGCCTGGCCGGCGAGGGGTGCCTGGCGGTTGGCGAGGGGTGCCTGGCGGTTGGCTGTTGCGGTTGGTACGGCTGTTGCGGTTGGTACGGCTGTTATGGCTGTTACGGGGCCGGGGTCGGCGGTGAAGCCCAGGTCGGCGGCGTTGCGGGTGAGGGCGTGGGTGCGGGCGTGGGCGTAGCGGACCCGGAAGAGGGGGTTGTCCTCGTGCTGCACGAGCAGGTCATCGGTCAGCCGGGGGCGGTCGTGGGCCGCGGCGTGGAGCAGGGCCCAGCGGGTGGCGTCGGGGCCGAGATCTGTCGTGGGTTCCGGCGCGGGCACGGGTTGCGTGAGCGCCAGGCCGGGGGCGGGCGGGGTGCCGTGGGCGTCGATACGGAGGCCGAGGGCGGCCCACTCCGCGGGGAGCTCCTGCTCGCACGTATGACGGACGAGGGCGCCCTGGGACCGCAGGATCCGCCGGAGGGCGTCGCACCAGACGGCGGCGCGCAGGTCGCGGCGGAAGTGCAGCTGGACGATCTGGCCGGTGGGGCGGGGGGCGTGACCGTAGCGGGTGCCTGCGGCGCGGATCTCCCGTACGAGGGACTGGCCCTGACACTGGTCGCCGTCGAGCGTGATGTTCAGGAAACCGGGGCCGGTGATCTCGACCTGGGTGATCCCGGGCTCGCGGGTGAGTTCATCGGCAAGCATCCGCGCGATCTCACGCGGAGGGCGCTTGGCGGCCCCCGCGAGCTGCAGCGCGGCATTGGTCGCGTAATCCCCGCGCCCACCGGGCCGCGGCCGCTCGACCACGATCCGCTCGGGCACGGCCGCACTCAGCTCCCCACGCTCAACGGCGTGGCGCACCGCGCGCAGCACGGTGCGGGAGAGATCGGCGGGGGTCACGGGACAAGCGTAGGGGAGGTGGGGGGTGGGTAGGCGAGTCGGTTTCGGATGGGGAGACGGGGG
>NZ_JAEIMH010000020.1:0-32324 GCF_016464295.1 Streptomyces sp. N35
GGGCGGCGCGCCGGCGGTCCAGCTGGGCGCCGACCGCCGCGTGGACCACCGGGAGCGCGAGCAGGGCGCGGGCGCCGAGACGGTACGGGCGGCCCGTACCGCGCAGGTAATGGCGCAGGGCGCCGGCCGCGGTGGGCAGACCGAGCGCCCGCCACACAGGGGGCAGTGCGCGGGTGGCGATATGCACCGCATGGTCGCCGAGGCGCGGCCTGAGGCTCGCGTAGGGGGCGTTGTCGTTGGGCAGCCGCGGCTCCTCGCGGCCGCCCTCCGCGCCGATCAGTGTGGTCGTCCCCATACGGGGACGCTAAGCGAGGGCGGGCACGGCCGCCTGTCGAGGCGTCCGGGCGGGGAAGCCGCACCCCGGGCGTCCACCGATCGGTGGAACGGAAGTACAACCGGGCGGTGCTGTCGTCAAAACCCCCTGCTCACACAGGATTTGGGCATGACATCGACAACTGTACGGATCGCTCGCTGGAGCGCTCAGCACCCATGGAAGGCCCTTGTCGGCTGGGCGCTGTTCGTGGCCCTGTGCCTGGGCGTGGGCGGCGCCCTCGGCATCAACGAGGCGAAGACCGCCGACTACCGCGTGGGTGAGGCGGGCCGGGCCGAGGCGATGGCCGCGCAGGCCGGGCTGCAGTGGCAGCCCACCGAGCAGGTGCTGATCACGGCCCGGTCCGGGGCGCTCGACCGGTCCCTCGCCGACGCGGCCGCCCGGGACCTGACCGCGCGGATGACCGAGCTGCCCGTCGTACAGGAGGTGGCGCGGCCGCTCGCCGCCGAGGACGGCCGGACCCTGATGGTCGAGGTGACGCTGCGGGGCGAGGAGCGGGACGCCAAGGACAAGGTGGACGCGTTGCTCGCGCAGACCGAGGCCGTGCAGAAGGCGTATCCGCGGCTGCTCCTGGAAGAGACGGGCAGTCCCTCCATCAGCAAGGGGGTCGAGGCGCAGCGCAGCAGCGATCTGGCCCTGTCCGAGGCGATCACGCTGCCGGTCACGCTGATCACGCTGTTCGCGGTGTTCGGCTCGGTGGTCATGGCGAGCGTGCCCCTGCTGCTCGCGCTGACATCCATCGCGGCGGCGATCGGTCTGTCGATGGTGGCCTCGCACCTGTCGCCTGACGCGGGGGTCGGCACCAATGTGATCCTGATGATCGGCCTCGCCGTCGGCGTCGACTACACGTTGTTCTATCTGAAGCGGGAGCGCGAGGAGCGAGCCCGTTCGGGCGGCCGGCTCAGTTCCGAGACGCTGGTGGAGCTGGCGGCGGCGACCTCGGGCCGTGCGGTGGTGCTGTCCGGGCTCGCGGTGATCGCGTCCACGGCGACCCTGTACCTGGCCTCCGACGTGATCTTCTCTTCGCTCGCCACCGGCACGATCGTGGTGGTCCTGGTCGCGGTGCTCAGCTCGCTGACCGTGCTGCCCGCGCTCCTGGTGAAGATCGGCAAGCGGCAGGAGCGCAGGGCCGCCCGCCGGGCCGCCCGCGGTCTGCGCCCACGGGCGGTGCGGGGCAACGGCGACGGCCGGATCTTCGCCGCGCTGATGCAGCCCGCGACCCGGCATCCCCTCGCCACCCTGATCGTCGCGACGCTCGCCCTGCTCGCGCTGGTTCTGCCGCTGACCGGTCTGAAGCTGACCGAGATGAGCCGGGACACGCACTCGCGCGAGATCCCCGCGATGCAGGTGTACGACCGGCTGAATGACGCCTATCCCGACCGCCGCGTGACCCATCAGGTCGTCGTGCGCGCCGAGGCCGACAAGGCCGCTGAAGTGACGGGTGCCCTAAGGGAGTTGGGCCGGCGCGCCGGGAGCGACCCGCTGTTCACCGGGCAGCCCGGACTGCGGGCCTCCCAGGACGGCCGGGTCCATGTGCTCGACCTGCGGGTGCCGCATCTGGGCAACTCCCCCGAGGCGTACGACTCGCTGGATCACCTGCGCGACACGTACGTACCCGCGACAGCCGGCAAGATCCTGGGGGCCGAGACCGCGGTGAGCGGCGATGTCGCGCGGTACGCCGACTATCCGGCCCACCAGAACGGAAAACTGCCGCTGGTGCTCGGCACGCTGCTGCTCGTGACCTTCCTGATGACACTGTTCGCGTTCCGTTCCGTGGTGCTCGCCCTGATCGGCGTCGCCCTGAACGTACTGTCCGCCGCTGCCGCACTCGGGGTGCTCGTCCTGGTCTTCCAGGGAACGTGGGCCGAGGGGCTGCTCGACTTCCAGTCGACGGGATCGATCGGGTCGCGGGTGCCGCTGTTCCTGTTCGTGATCCTCTTCGGACTTTCCATGGACTATCAGGTGTTCGTGGTCAGCCGCATCCAGGAGGCCGCACTGGCCGGCGTACCGGCCAGGCGGGCCGTGCTCGACGGGATGCGCAGTTCGGCGAGCGTGGTGACCAGCGCGGCCGTGGTGATGACGACGGTGTTCGTGAGCTTCGTCTTCCTGCACATCATCGAGATGAAGCAGATCGGGTTCGTGCTCGCGGCGGCCGTCCTGCTCGATGCCTTCGTCATCCGGATCATGATCCTGCCGGCGGCCATGATGCTGCTCGGCGAGGCGAGTTGGTGGCCCTCGCACGGCGTGCGCCGGGCCCGGCATGCCGCGGTCCCGCCCTCGGCCGAGGTTCCCGTCCGGCGGGCGGTCGACGTACGTTGATCGGTATGACTCCTCCCGCCGGGCCGGCCGACCCTTTCTGGGCCAGGGCCCTGCGCCGTTGGAACACGGTCGTCTGGGTGCTGTTCGCCGCGATGGCGGTGAGCCTGGCCGTGATGGATGCGTCCGGTACGAGCCGGTACGGGGCGCTGGCGCTGCTCGGCGCAGTGGCGCTGTGTTACGCGGTGCTCGACCGCTTCCCGGACAACCCGGTGGTCAGGCCGCACGGTTACCTCGTCGTCCTGGCCCTCGCGCTCGCCGGTCTCGCGTATCTGCGGATGAGCTACGCCTCGCTGTTCATGGTGACCCTGCCGCACTACTGGATGTTCGGGCGCAGCCGTCACGCCTCGACGGTCTTCCTGAGCCTGGCCGCCGTGGCGACCCTGGCCGGGAGTTGGCTGCGCAACGGCTGGTCGGCGGAGTTCTTCGGCGAGACCGTCGTGGGGACCCTGATCGTGGTCGCCGTCGGTGTGCTGATCGGCCTGTGGGCGCATTCGGTTGTCGAGCAGAGCACGGAACGGGCCCGTCTGATCGTGGAGTTGGAGCAGACCCAGGCGCGACTCGCCCAGGCCCATCAGCGGCAGGGCGCGGCGGACGAGCGGGAGCGGATGGCGCGCGAGATCCATGACACGCTCGCCCAGGGCTTCGCCTCGATCATCGTGCACGCCGAGGCGGCGCGCGCCGGCACCGGCCGCAGCGCCCAGCAGTTGCGGGCGATCGAGTCGACCGCCAGGGACAACCTTGCCGAGGCCCGTGCCCTGGTCGGCGCCGGCCGGCAGCAGATCGCGGCCGGCTCGGTGGCCCGGACACTCGGGCGGGTCCTCGACCGGTTCGCGGAGGACACCGAGCTGACCGTGGACCGCGAGCTCGACGACATCGTCTGCGACCAGCCGGCCCGTATCGCCCTGTTGCGCTGCACGCAGGAATCGCTCGCCAACGTCCGCAAGCACGCCCGGGCCACCACCGTCTCGGTGGTCCTCACGAAGGGTCCGTACGGAGTGGAGCTGGAGATCACCGATGACGGGACCGGGTTCGTGGTCGAGAAGTCGGCGGGGTTCGGACTGGTGGGCATGGAGCGCAGGCTCGCGGAACTGGGCGGGGAGCTGACGATCACCAGCTCGCTCGGGGACGGTACGCGGGTGCTCGCCCGGATACCGGCCGGTGACGGGGAGGCGGCCCGATGAGTGAAGTGCGGGGCGTGCGGATCGTCGTGGCCGACGACCACACGGTGATGCGCGCGGGCGTGGTGGCGCTGCTGGCGTCCGAGCCGAGCATCGAGATCGTCGCGGAGGCCGGCGACGGGCAGGCGGCCCTGGCGGAGATCGAGCGGCACACGCCCGATCTCGCGCTCCTGGATCTGCGGATGCCGGTGCTCGACGGGGCCGCGACCACCGAGCGGATCGTGGCCGGCTTTCCCGGTACGCGCGTGCTGATCCTCACCACGTACGACACCGACGCGGAGATCGAGCGCGCGGTGGAGGCGGGTGCGGTCGGTTACCTGCTCAAGGACGCGACGCGTGAGCAGCTGGTGGCTGCGATCCACGCGGCGGCGCGCGGCGAGACAGTCCTCGCGCCGCGGGTCGCCGAGAAGCTGGTGGCACGGATGCGCCGGCCCCCGGTCGTGCCGCTGACGGCGCGCGAGAGCGATGTCCTGAACGCCGTCGCGGACGGGCTGACCAACGCGGAGATCGGGCGGCGGCTCGTGATCGCCGAAGCGACGGTCAAGACGCATCTGCTGCGGCTCTTCGCGAAGCTCGACGCGAAGGACCGCACGCATGCGGTGGTGATCGCGCTGGAGCGGGGCGTGCTGCGCAGAGGGTGAGCCGAGGGTGAGGGGCGGCGGGTACGGGACCGGCCGCCCCTCAGGGCGTCACTTCAGGTTCGAGAAGTCCGGACCTGCCGTGCGGGTGCGCTTGATCTCGTAGAAGCCGGGGGTCGAGGCCACCAGGAGCGTGCCGTCCCACAGGCGGGCCGCGGCCTCGCCCTGCGGGGCCGGGGTGACGACCGGGCCGAAGAAGGCGATCTGCTCGCCGTCGGCGCCCGGCACCGCGATGACCGGGGTGCCGACGTCCTGGCCGACCTTGTCGATGCCCTCCTTGTGGGAGGCGCGCAGCTCGGTGTCGTACGTGTCCTTGTCCGCGTACTCGATCAGGTCGGCGGGCAGGCCGACCTCCTCAAGGGCGGCGGAGACGGCCTCTAGGGTCGGGCCCTCGCCGCGGTTGTGGAAGCGGGTGCCGATCGCCGTGTACAGCGGGCCGACCACGTCGTCGCCGTGCAGCTGCTGTGCCGCGGTGACCACGCGTACCGGGCCCCAGCCCTTCTCGAGGAGCTCCTTGTACTGCTCGGGCAGGTCGTCCCGGTTCTCGTTCAGGACCGACAGGCTCATCACGTGCCAGCGCACCTCGACGGGCCGTACCTTCTCGACCTCCAGCATCCAGCGGGAGGTCATCCACGCCCAGGGGCACAGGGGGTCGAACCAGAAGTCCGCGGTGACCTTTTCGCCGGTGTTCTGTGCAGCCTGCTCGCTCATGACTGGTGAATCCTCCATTGGCTTTACGTCACACGTCTGCCCCCACGAACACCGTCGCCGACGAGGGCATTCCCGGATGCCCGGCGCGCGGGCGACATGGGAGGATCGCAAGGATTGCGACACCACCTACCGTCCAGTCACCCGCCCATGCGCGTTTACGAGGGAGTACCCGTGCCCGGAGAGAACCTGTCCCGCGACGAGGCCCGAGAGCGGGCCGCGCTGCTGTCCGTCGACGGTTACGAGGTCTCACTCGACCTCAGGTCCGCGGTCGGCGAGTCAGGCGACGAGCCTCGTACGTTCCGGTCGGTGACGACCATCCGCTTCCGCTGCTCCGAGCCGGGCGCCGCCACCTTCGCCGATCTGATCGCGCCGAAGGTCACCGCCGTCTCCCTGAACGGGACCGACCTCGACCCGTCCGAGGTGTTCGACGGCTCGCGGATCGCGCTCGAGGATCTGCGGGACGAGAACGAGCTGGTCGTGGACGCGCAGTGCGCGTACAGCCGGACCGGCGAGGGCATGCACCGCTTCGTCGACCCCGAGGACGGCGAGGTCTACCTCTACACGCAGTACGAGCCGGCCGACTCGCGCCGGGTGATGACCTGCTTCGAGCAGCCCGACCTCAAGGCACCCTTCCGTATGGAGGTGCGTGCGCCCGAGGGCTGGACGGCCTGGTCGAACGGCGTCGGTGAACTGGCCGACGGGGTCTGGCGGTTCGCGGAGACCAAGCCGATCTCCTCGTACATCACGGCGTTCGTGGCGGGTCCGTACCACTACGTGACCGACACCTACAGCCGTAAGCTCGCGGACGGTTCGACCCTCGAGATCCCGCTCGGTGCGATGTGCCGCAAGGGTCTGGCCAAGCACTTCGACGCGGATGACGTCTTCCTGATCACCAAGCAGGGCCTGGACTTCTTCCACGACCACTTCGACTACCCGTACCCCTTCGGGAAGTACGACCAGGCCTTCGTGCCCGAGTACAACCTCGGTGCGATGGAGAACCCCGGCCTCGTCACGTTCCGCGAGGAGTACATCTTCCGCGGCAAGGTCACCTCGGCCTCCTACGAGCGGCGCGCGAACGTCATCCTGCACGAGATGGCGCACATGTGGTTCGGCGACCTGGTCACCATGCAGTGGTGGGACGACCTGTGGCTGAAGGAGTCCTTCGCGGACTTCATGGGCTCGTTCTCGATGGTGGAGTGCACCCGCTTCACCAACGGCTGGATCACCTTCGCCAACAACCGCAAGTCCTGGGCGTACCGCGCCGACCAGCTGCCGTCCACGCACCCGATCACGGCCGACATCCGTGACCTGGAGGACGCGAAGCTCAACTTCGACGGGATCACGTACGCGAAGGGCGCGTCCGTGCTCAAGCAGCTGGTGGCGTACGCCGGTCAGGACGCGTTCCTGGAAGGCGCGCGGCGCTACTTCAAGCGGCACGCGTACGGGAACACGCAGCTGGGCGATCTGCTCTCGGTCCTGGAGGAGACCTCGGGCCGTGACATGGCGACATGGTCGCGCTCGTGGCTGCAGACGGCCGGCGTCAACTCGCTCACGCCGGTGGTGACCTATGACGCGGCGGGCCGTGTCGTGGAGCTCGCCGTGCTTCAGGAAGCCGCCGATTCGCACCCGACGCTGCGTCCGCACCGAGTCGCCATCGGCCTCTACCGCCGGGCGCCGGACGGCTCGGTGGAGCGGTACGCGCGGGCCGAGGCGGATGTCGACGGTCCGCGTACCGTGATCGCGGATCTGGCGGGCGCCGAGAAGCCGGACCTGATCCTGGTCAACGACGACGACCTGACGTACTGCAAGATCCGTTTCGACGAGGGTTCCCTGGAGACGCTCCGGGGCCATCTCGGTTCGGTGAGCGACCCGTTGGCGCGCGCCCTGTGCTGGTCGGCGCTGTGGAACCTGACCCGGGACGCGTTGATGCCGGCCCGGGACTTCATCGATCTGGTGCTGCGGTTCGCGGGGCGCGAGTCGGACATCGGCGTGCTGCAGATGCTGCACGCGTGGGCGCGCTCGGCCTTGGTCAACTACGCGGCGCCCGACTGGCGTTCCACCGGTGAGCGCCAGCTGGCGGAGGGCGCCCTGAGCGAGCTGCGGCTCGCCGAGCCGGGCAGCCAGCACCAGCTGACCTGGGCGCGGTTCTTCGCCTCGGTCGCCGCGTCGGACGCCGACTACCAGCTGCTCGAAGGGCTGTTGAACGGCTCGGCGCAGATCGACGGTCTCGATGTGGACCAGGAGATGCGCTGGGCGTTCCTCGAGCCGCTGGCCTCGGCCGGCCGCGCGTCCTCGGACGTCCTCGACGCCGAACTCGCCCGCGACGACACGGCCTCCGGCAAGCGCCACCACGTCCGCTGCCTGGCCGCGCGCCCCTCGGCGGCGGTCAAGGCCCAGGCATGGGCGGAGGTCGTCGAGTCGGACGTCCTGTCCAACGCCCTGGTGGAGGCGACGATCGCGGGCTTCGCCCAGCCGTCCCAGCGCGACCTGATCGCTCCGTACGCACCGAAGTACTTCGAGGCGATCGAGCGGGTCTGGTCCGAGCGCTCGATCCAGATCGGCATGGATGTCGTACGGGGCCTCTTCCCGGCACTCCAGGACTCGGTGGGAACCCTGGCGGCCACGGACGAGTGGCTGTCCTCGCACCCGGACGCGGCACCGGCACTGCGCCGCCTGGTGATCGAGGCCCGGGACGATCTGGCCCGGGTGTTGCGGGGGCAGGCTTGCGATGCGGGGTCGGCTTCGGCCCGGTAGGCGGGCCTCTCCGTCCCCGGTCGGACGTGGTGAGGGTGAGGCCACCGAGTTGCGGTGGCCTCACCCTATCCACGCTCACCGGACGCCTACGCGTGTCACGGCAGGCCGCCGACGGTCGGCTCCCCCAGCTCGAACAGCCGTCTTTGAGTCGCCTCGCGGATCAATCGATCCCTGATCCGCGCACTGCGCACCGCGCGTACGCAGAAGGGCGGGGCACGCCCCGGACCGGAGGCGACTCCACGGCCCCCGGGCCCCCCGCACCACCAGAGCGCGGTGGTGCGCTCGTCCTCGTCCGGGAGTCGGGTCCTGAACAGCGGCCCCGAGCTCACGCTCACCACGATCGGCTCCCCCGACTCCGGATCGCGCAACACGATCCGCCCCACGCCTTTCGCCACCGGGAAGACGGCCGCGGCACAGACCTGCCACGGTCCTGCGCTCAATACCTTGCGTACGACCCGTTTGTGCCACCACGAGCCGACGCGTGCGAGAAGGGCGCCGAAGCCGCTGCCCCCGATGTACATCGCCGACGTGCCGACGAGGCCGGAGCCGTCCTGGGGCGCATGGGTGTCGAGCCAGAGGCCCAACGCAACCGCCACGAGACCGCTCCCCAACACCCAACGGTCCAGGGCACGTTCCCGCGCGAAGAAACGCGACGCACCCTCGTCCGTGATGGCGAGCGGGGGTGTCGCGCCATCACCGCCCTGCCTGTCGCCCCTCATGCGCGGACGCTACGGTCCTCTGGTGGCCGTGCGGCAGGCTGCGTTCCGGCAGCGAAGCCGGCCACGCGAGTGCCGGACCCTCGCAACACACCTGTGACGGAGCAAAAGGCGCCCACCCGTAACCCCCATCCGGACCAGCCCTTCTCGGCTCTCGAACGTCCGTCCTTTAGTGCAGGATTGTCCGGTTTATGCGACGGGACGGTAACAGGGGTTAGAGCGCCGTCACGCTGCGGGAAACCCCTGGCCATGAACCACAACACCCCGCTCTCCCCCCGCCCCCTGCACCAGCTCTCCGACGGCGCGCGGCGCGTCATGACCGGCGCCCAGTTGCGCAGCCACGGAGTGTCCGCCGCCGAGACCAACACCCAGTGCCGGCCCGGCGGTCCCTGGCAGCAGGTGCTGCCCGGTGTGTTTCTGCTCCACCCCGGGCCGCCGACCAGCGAGGAGCGGCTGCACGCCGTGCTCCTGTACGCGGGGCGGCCCCCCGGCGCCGGCACGGTCGCCGGTGCCACCGCGGGCGTGACCGGCGTCGCGCCCGGACTCAACGCCATCCCGGCGCAGACCGGCACGCTGAACATGCCCCGGCAGTCCGCGGAATCCGCCGCCGCGGCCTCCTTGCCGCCCGCGGCCCGGCCGCCCGTCGAGCGCTCGGCGGACGAGCGGCGGTCCATGGCCGCCCACCCCTCCTCCTACCGGAGGAAGTCCGAAGCCCCGGACCACAGCGCCTCGTTCGCGTACGAGGACGTGGCGATCACCGGACTCGCCGCCCTGACGCTGCACGGCTTCTCGGCCGCTCCCCCGCTGCTCTCGCTCGACCGCATCGACGTCCTGGTGCCCCGGACGCGGCGGCTGCGGTCCGTGAGCTTCGCGCGGATCGCACGGACGCACGCGATGCCGCAGCCGCAGGACGTGACCGGTCTGCCCGTGGCCCCCGTGCCGCGTGCGCTGGCCGACGCGGTCGGTCAGCTCGATGACGCGGGCGCCGTACGGCGGCTGCTGATGGAGGCGGTACGGGGCGGGCACTGCGAACCGGCCGCGATCGTACGGGAGTTGAACCATGCCCGGCTGCTCAGCCGGCCGCATGTCGTCGACGCCGTGGACTCGCTGCTCGCCGAGGGGCGGGCGATCGCCGAGGACCGGTTGATCCGGATGGTGGCCGAGTTCGGCCTGCCGGACCCGCTGTGGAACGTGGACCTGCGGCTGCCGGGCGGTCCGCACCTGGGGGGCGTGGACGCGTACTGGCCCGATCAGGCGGTGGCCGTCGAGCTGGACACGCGGGCCCCGCGCCAGGACGACGACGGCAAGGGGTCTCCCCTGCTCGAGCGGAGCCGAGAGCTTGGGGAATGGTCCGAATACGCCCGCAAGCGCGAACACTTGGAGCGGCTCGGGATCACCGTCGTGCACATCACGCCGCGCAAACTCAGGGATTCCGTGGAGCAGCAGGCCACGGTGGTCCGTACGGCACTGATGGCGTCGACCGACCGGGAGCCGGCGGCGTATGTGGTGGTGCTGCCGCGCTGAGAAGGGCGGCCCAGGAGGGGAGCGGAGGGGACGGGTCCCAGGGGTGGGTCCGTCCCCTCCGCATGTTCGGGGTCACCTGCCGCAGAACTCGGCGTTCGCCACCGGCTGCCAGTCGCCCGCCCCGTTGAAGTTGAAGGCGAGCGAATGGCGGCCGTCGGGCGAGGTCAGGGCCACGGACAAGGAGCCGTGGATCTCGCCGCCGTGACCCCAGACCGGTGCGCCGCAGGACGTACGCCACCGCTGCAGACCGAGCCCGTAGTCCGCGGCCGGACCGGCCGGCACCGTGGTCAGCATCTCGGCGAGCTGCTCCCGCGGAATCAGGCGGCCGCGCAGCAGCGCGCTGTAGAAGCGGGTGAGATCGCGGGAGTCGGAGATCATCTCGCCCGAGCCGAAGGAGCCGCTCGGGTTGAGTTCGGTGACGTCGTGGAGCGTGCCATCGGGGTTGCCGAGCGTGGCGTACCCGCGTGAACTGGGCTCGGGGAGCGTCGATTCGGTGCCGGGGACGGAAGTGGCGTGCAGGCCGAGGGGCTTGATGATGCGCCGCTGGATCTCCTCGCCGTACGGGCGGCCGGTGATCCTCTCGATGATCAGCGCGGCGAGTACGTAGTTGGTGTTGGAGTATTCCCAGCCCTCGCCCGGGTCGAAGCGGGCCTTGTTGCGCACTCCCGTGGCGACGAGCTGTCCGGGGGTGAAGCTGTCGTAGCGGTGGTCGAGGAAGTCCTCGTCGAGGTACGTGTCGGCGAACTCCCGGTCCTCGAGGAAGTCGGCGATCCCGCTGGTGTGGTTGAGCAGGTGGCGCACCGTGATGCGCCGGGCGTCGTAGCCCTCGCCGCGCACGAGCCCGGGCAGCCACCGTTCGACCGGGTCGTCCAGGTCGATCCGGTGCTCGCCCTGCAGCTGGAGCAGGACCGTGGCGACGAAGGTCTTGGTGACCGAGCCGACGCGGTAGCGGTCGTGGGCACCCCGGGGCGCACCGGTCTTCAGGTCGCCGAGGCCCGAAGTGGCCCTCCACACCCCGTGCTTGTCGACCACGCGCGCTGTCGCACCGGGCACCCCCGCGTCGACGGCCGCGTCCAGCGCCGCCCGGGTCTTCGTGTGCGGCCGGCCGGAGTCCGCGTCCAGCACACCGGACCCCGCGTCCGACGCCCCGGCCCTCGCGTCCGACGCCCCCGTCCCCGTCCCCGTCCCCGTCCCTCTGCCCGCCGTACCCGCCGCCTCGGCCGGCGTGATCAGGAGCGTCGCCGTCACCGCCGCGGCCACCAGCGCACCGATCGCACCTGTCCGTACGGGACGCACCACTCGTACCGTCATCCGGCTCCGCCTCTTCCGTCGCACCCGCTGCTGTCGGAGGGCAGGACCGTGCACGGTGCGCGCCGGTTGAGGCGAGCGGTGGGGTTGAGCGCGAATCAGCCTTTCGGGGACCGGTGTCAGCGCTTGGGCAGCACCAGCTCCGTGTTGCGGTCGTACGTCTCGCCGAGCAACTCCGGCTTGCGGCCCGGGGAGTTGAACGACAGCTCGCGGTACAGGGACGCGAGACCCGTCTGGGTGAGGTCGTCGAAGGTGGTGCGATGCGGCGCCGAGGACTCGATGAGCGTGGTGAACAGGGAGAGCGTGCCGTCCTTGTTGTCGGCGATCTCGATCACCCGGGCCAGCTGCGGATAGTCGATATGGGAGGCCGTGGTGATCTCCCAGAACGTGCCGCGCGGACGGATCTTGTTCCTGTGGCTGTGTCCGTTCACCCAGGCCAGGACCCGGGGGTGGCGCTTGAGGAGCCCGACGAGCTCCTGGCCTCCGTGCCGGGCCTCGCGCGGACGGGCGGGGTCGGGGCGGGTGTTGCGCATGGATGTGCTGGTGTGGTGGCTGAAGACGATCGCGTAACGGCCGTCCTTCGCCACCTGCTTCAGGGTGCGCTCCAGCCAGTTCCACTGCCCGCTGCCGAGGGAACCCTCGTAGTGGCCGCCGGAGTTGGTGGTGTCGAGGCTGATGCCGAGGACGTCGTCGGCGATGTCGAAGGCGTAGTACTGGGTCGACGAGGCGAGGTTGGCCTGGGTGTAGCCGTGGCCGATGGGGCCCGGTCCCTCGTACACGGGGTCGAGGTGCGCCTTGAGGTAGTCGGCATGCGTGAAGGGCGCGCGGGCGGAATCCGGGGTGATCCGGCGCAGCTTGCCGCGGTGGGTGCGGATCAGGTCCTTGAAGTACGTGCCCTTGGGGTCGTCCCCGGCCCGTATCGCCTTCCAGAAGCGGGCGCCCTCGGACGGATCGAGCTCCATCAGCTTGCGGTCGCCGACGGCGAACTCGTGGAACCAGCCGTCGCCCGCGAAGCAACCGCCGGGCAGGGAGTCGTGGTTGCCGACCGTGGAGTACCAGGGGACGTTGAGACCGGGGCTGCGGACCGCGCCGATCGCCGCGTCGAGGAAGCCGTCGACGCGGGGGAAGCCGGCCTTCTTGTCGGCGTCCCGCAGGTCGGCGTCGGGGTGCCAGTAGAGCGGCAGACCGCTGTCCTGGACGCCCTCGTAGCGGCGCGGGTCACCGGAGTTGGGGACGATCGTGCCGCCGCTCAACGCCTTGAGGAACCAGTCGAGTTCGCAGCGCGCGTTGTTGTCGGTGTTGTCGCCGGTGGTCATCACGAAGCTCAGGGGCGCGCCGGTGGCGGGCGCGCCCCTGAGGGCGTTGACGCGCTCCACCAGCGCTACCGCGCCCTGTACGGAGAGGGCCTCCTGGGGGCGCCAGGCGCTCATGGTCTCGGCGCGCAGGAACTCGTAGCGGTTGGGGTGCTGGGTGTCCACGATGTGCAGATCGGTGAACTGCACGAAGGCGGCGAGCGCCCGGCGGCGGGCATCGCGCCCCTTCTTGGCGCCGGCCATCTCGCCGCGGGTGACGCGCGGCCAGGCGGGCCCGCTGCCGAGCCGCCGGTAGCCGTGGCCCGAGCCCGGGGCGGCGACCGTGCTGAGCGTGGTGCCTCGCCGGTACGGGGCGAGGGGCGGAGCCGGAGCGGGACGGTTGCTGAGCCGGTCGAGCGGCTGTGCGGGCCGGGCGGCCTGTGCTTCGTGGCCGCCGCCGTCGAGCCCGATGGTGAGGGCGATGCCGGTCGAGGCGGAGACGGCGCCCGCGGCGGCGAGGAAGGAACGGCGGTCGAGGGCGGTGGCGACAGAGCGTGTGCGCGGCATGGCGCGTCTCCCCGGGTCCGAACGCGGTTCGCGGGGGTGCCCGACCGGCTGCTCGTCGAACTCCCCGCTCGTACTGGATCGTTGGCAGCGGGGATGACCTGCGCGTAAACGAGACCGCAACGTCGCGGGCCGATCACCGTACGTGGATCACGGACCGGTGCGGGCGTCATCCCTGGCTCATGGCGGGCTCGTCGACTCGACCGGAGGCGGTCACGCTGTGTTCATCTGACGGGGTAGGCCGCGGGCGCGCCGCGTGTGGCCCGCGGGTTGGGCGCCGCTCGTCAGTGGGTGGGGCGTGTGTAGCCAACGGGTTGGGCGCCGCTGGCCAACGGGCTCGGCGTGTGCAGCCCGCGGGTTCGGGGCGTGCAGCCCGCGGGTTCGGCGCCCGGGGGCCGTTTGGGGAACGGAGGGCTGCCGGAAGGTGTCCAGCCCTTAACGTGTGCAGGGTGCACAAAGAGCTGAGGGTGGCGGCCTACGCCGTCTGCGTACGCGACGGACAGCTTCTGCTCGCCCGCTGGGTGGCCGGCGACGGCAGCAAGCGGTGGACGCTGCCGGGCGGCGGGATGGAGCACGGCGAGGATCCGTACGACACGGTGATCCGCGAGGCCGAGGAGGAGACGGGGTACGCGGTGCGGCCCGTCACGCTGCTCGGCGTGGACTCCATCCGCCGCCGCTATCCGCGCAAGCTCGGCTCGTTCGCGGATTTCCACGGGCTCCGTCTGGTGTACGAGGGGGAGATCACCGGGGGCGACCTGCGCCACGAGACGGACGGTTCGACCGACATGGCGGCCTGGCATCCGCTGGACGCGGTCGCCGGACTGCCGCGGGTCGGCCTGGTCGACGTCGGACTGGGCCTGTGGCGCAAGCGACCGGCGGTGGGGCGGGTCGAGCTGGAGCGGTGAGTGGGCGGGTGGCTCGGGGGGTGGGTGGCTCGGTGAGTGGGTGAGTGGCTGGGTGAGTGGGTGGGCGCCGGGCGGCGGATGTCCCGCTTGGGTGCGTCGGCGGGTGCGGGGCGGTTGTGGTCGCGGTACCTACGTATAAAGGGTGGCTGAGGTGCGTGGGTGGTTGCGCGGACCTCCTGCGGCGGCTCGCCCGCCCGCCCCGCCGTCGGCCTTCCTTTCCCCTATTACTGCCAGAGATCAGCCCCAAGCACCGCGCCCGGACCGGAGACGCGAAGCAACCCCGACTCCGCCGACCGAGCGCGTGGGCATCGGTCCCCCTCCCCCCCTCTCGCTCCATAGGGGGACCAAATGTCGCGTACAAAAGCCCCAAATCCCCCGCGGTGCCGGACAAATGGTCCCCCGATCCCCCTTACCGGCCCCCGGCCACCAGCAACGGCGCTCCGCCCGGGGCTGAAGCTGGGCGGCCGTTTGTCAGGGGGCGGCCTGTGGCCGGGGCCGGGGCGGTCAGGTCTCGCGCCACCAGTTCCGGGATCACGCCCTCCCCGAACCAGTACGCCTCCTCCAGGTGCGGGTAACCGGAGAGTACGAAGTGCTCGACGCCCAGGGCGTGGTACTCCTCGATCCGGTCCGCGACCTCCCCGTGCGAACCGACCAGCGCCGTGCCCGCTCCCCCGCGCACCAGCCCCACGCCCGCCCACAGGTTCGGGGCGATCTCCAGGCGGTCCCGGCTGCCGCCGTGCAGTGCGAGCATCCGCTGCTGGCCCACCGACTCGCTGCGGCCGAGCGCCTGTTGGGCCGCAGCGATCGTCCCCGGGTCGAGGTCGTCGAGCAGCCGGTGCGCCACCGACCAGGCCTCCGCGGACGAGTCGCGGGAGATCGAGTGCAGCCTGATACCGAAGCGGACGGTCCGTCCCTCGGCCTCCGCGAGGCCCCGGATCCAGCCGATCTTCTCCTTGACCTGCTCCGGCGGTTCACCCCAGGTCAGATACACGTCCGAGTGCCGCGCCGCGACCGGTCCCGCGGCCGGTGAGGATCCGCCGAAGAAAATCTGCGGCAGCGGGTCCGGCGGCAGCGCGGTCAGGGCGCCGTCGACGCGGTAGTGCTCGCCCGTGAAGTCGTAGGGGAGCCCGCCCCATGCTCCCCGTACCACCGAAAGGAATTCGTCCGTACGGGCATAGCGCTGGTCGTGGTCCAGATGGTCGCCGAAGCGGCGCTGCTCGGTGGAGTCACCGCCGGTGACGACGTTGAGCAGCAGCCGGCCGCGGGTGATGCGCTGGTACGTGGCCGCCATCTGTGCGGCGAGCACCGGTGAGATCACGCCGGGCCGGAAGGCGACGAGGAACTTGAGGCGTTCGGTGTGCTGGGCCAGCGCGACCGTGGTGAGCCAGGCGTCCTCGCACCAGGTGCCGGTGGGGGTCAGCACCGCCTCGAAGCCGAGCTGTTCGGCGGCTTTGGCGATTTGGGCCAGGTACTCGATGTCGGGCGCCCGTACTCCGCTGACGGGCGTGATCCGGGAACGCTTGATGCCGCCGTCGGTGTAGGCGTGGCGGTCGACGAGGGTGCGGCCGTCGCCGCCGGTGGGCAGGAACCAGTGCAGGTGGACGGTCATGTCACTTCTCCGTGTAGGTGCGGGCCGGGGTGGTGGAGGGCGGCAGGTCGCCGTTGAAGCGCGGGTCCACGAAATCGGCGAAGGTCACCTTGCGCGGGATCAGCTTCAGCTCGGCGAAGGTGTCGACGATCTGCTGCTCGGAGGCGATGGCCTCCTTGTCGACGGCGACCGGGACGCGGGTGCCGTTGGAGCGCTTCACCGCCGCGAGGGCCGCCTCGTAGGGCAGTCCGGTGTCCTTCGCCCAGACCTTCGCCCACTCCTCGGGGTGCTCGAACACCCAGTTCTGGGCGCGCCGCAGCCGCGCCAGATAGTCCTCGATCGCGGCGGACTTCTTCTTGTCGTCGAGCGCCGCGGGGGCCGCCACCTGGAAGCCGAGGCCGTTGGTGACGCCCTCGCCGTCGGTCAGGACCTTGCCCTGTTTCGAGACGAGCACCTGCGAGGTGTACGGATCCCAGACCGCCCAGGCGTCCACCTTGCCGCCGTTGAACGCGGCCAGGGCGTCGGCCGGCTGCAGATAGCTGACCTTGATGTCCTCGAGGGTCAGGCCCGCCTTCTTCAGGGCGGAGACCAGTTGGAAGTGCGACGAGCTGCCCTGCGCGACGGCGACGGACTTGCCCTTGAGCTGCTCGGGCCGCTTCAGCGGGGAGTCCTCGGGTACGAGGATCGCCTCGCCGGCGGGGCTGCCGTGGCTGGCGGCCACCACGGTGATCTTCGACCCGGCGCCCGCCGCGAAGACCGGCGGTGTGTTGCCGACCGCGCCGATGTCCACGGCCTTGGCGTTGATCGCTTCGAGGAGGGGTGGTCCTGAGGTGAACGTGGACCACTTGATCTTGTAGTCGAGATCGTCGAGCTCCCCGGCGGCTCGCAGCACGGCCTCCGAACCGCCCTTCTGGTCCCCGACGTTCAGCGTCAGTGAGCCCTTGCCGTCGGAGTCGTCACCGAGGGTGCTCGCGGAGGGGGAGCCGCCGCAGGCCGTCGCGGTCGCGAGGAGCGCGAGCGGGAGAAGCAGTGCGGGCAGGATGCGGCGTGGGCGCATGGTGAACTTCCTTTTCTCGTACGGGAATCAGGCGGCGCGGACGGTCAGGCGGCGCGGGTGGCCAGGCAGCGTCGGTCAGGCGGCGTGTGCGGTCTCGACGCCGAGCAGGTCGAGCAGCTCGCCGCGCAGGGCCGCGAACCGCGGGTCGGTGAGGGAGCGGGGGCGGTCGAGGCCGACGGTCACCTCGTGGGCGATCGCTCCGTCCTCCATGACCAGGACTCGGTCCGCGAGCAGCACCGCCTCCTCCACGTCATGGGTGACCAGGAGCACCGCGCAGCCGCGCCGCTGCCACACCTCTCCGACCAGGCGTTGGGCCTTGAGCCGGGTCAGGGCGTCCAGGGCGCCGAACGGTTCGTCGAGCAGCAGCAGATCGGGTTCGCGCACCAACGCGCGGGCCAGCGAGCCGCGTTGGGCCTCACCGCCGGAGAGCGTCTTGGGCCAGGCGTCGGCGCGGTGGCCGAGGCCGACCTCGTCGAGCACCTGCTCGGCCACCTCGCGGCCGGGGCGGCCCGGGAGCCCGAGCAGCACGTTGCGCCATACCTTCTTCCAGGGCAGAAGGCGCGGCGCCTGGAACGCGGTGGCCCTGCGCCGGGGCACGAGCACGGTGCCGTCGATCTCGCGGTCGAGGCCGGCGAGAATCTTCAGGAGGGTGGACTTCCCGCAGCCGCTGCGCCCGAGCAGGGCGACGAACTCGCCCTGCTGCACGGTGAGTTCGAGGTCGTCGATGACGCGGCGGCCGTCGAAGGTGCGGCTGAGCCCCTCGACCCGTACCGCCGCGGACGTGCCGGTCACTGGCCGGTGAAGGTCGGTCGCCATTGCAGGAGCAGCCTTTCGAGGGTGCGGACGGCGAGATCGGCGAGCAGGCCGAGGAAGGCGTAGACGATCAGGCAGACGACGATCACGTCGGTGCGCAGGAAGTCGCGGGCCTGCATCATCAGGAACCCGATCCCCGCGTCGGCGTTGACCTGCTCGGCGAAGACGAGCGCGAGCCAGGCGACCCCGAGCGCGTAGCGCAGTCCGGTGAGTGCGCCGGGCAGGGCTCCGGGCAGCACGACATGGCGGACCAGGCCCCAGCGGGAGAGCCCGAGTGACTGTCCGGCCTCGATCAACTGGGCGTCGACGCCGCGGATTCCGGCGTACGCGTTGAGGTAGAGCGGGAACACCACGCCGAGCGTGATGATGGCGATCTTCGGTGCCTCGCCGATCCCGAACCAGATGATGAACAGCGGGATGAGGCCGACGAACGGCACCGTCCGCAGCATCTGCATCCCGGCGTCCACCAGGTCCTCGCCGATCCGGAAGAGCCCGGAGAGCAGCGCGAGCGTGATCCCGATGACGGCGCCGAAAAGGAGCCCGACCGCGACACGTTGCAGCGAGACGCCCATGGCCTGCGTGAGCGAACCGTCGGCGAGCAGATCGCGGGCGACGCCGGCGATGGTGCCGGGTGAGGCGAGGATCTCGGGAGGCAGCACTCCGGTGGCGGTCAGGAGCTGCCACAGGCCGAGCAGCAGCAGGGGGCCGCTGGTGCGGCGCAGCCAGCGGGGGATGCGCGGGCGGTGGGTGCGGGTGGAGAGGAGGGGTTCCAGGTCGGGAGCGGAGGCGGGTGCCTGCCGCTTTTGCAGGGATATTTCGGGTGCACCGGGTTGCGGTGGGGCATGACTGACGGTCATGGGAACTCCAGGCATACGAGGGCCCTTTACGGGGCCTGCCGGACGGCGCGCGGGGCGGCCGGGAATCACGCCTCGGCGACGGCACACGGAAAACAGCGCACCGAATTCAAAGAGGCGTGCAAAGGGCACCGGGAGGCACGCAAAGGCCACCGGGGCTCAGCGGGAAAAGCTGCGCAGAGGGGTCAGCGGCCGCGACGACACGCGGCGGAGGCCACCCGCAGCAGGTCGATGTGACCGCGCGTGGTGAGCATGACGGAACGCAACATGTCGCCGAACGTAGCGAGTTGATCCTTCTGCGGTCAATCAGCGTCTCGCTCTGCGGACATCCGTAAGGAGACGTGGACCGTTCGGCCCCGTATCACCCGCTTCGCCCCCGCTGGCGTATGGCGGAAGTCCGCCATGACCCCTTCCCGCCACGGACTGCCCTCCTCAAACAGCAGTCCCATACGTAATGCTGAGCGGTCATTCGGTACCGGATTACGGACCGAATTACGGATCGGTTCTCCCTTTCCTGCCCGTCTTTCACACAGGGACGCAGATGACGCTCGAATCCCCGCGCGCACCCCGACCGGGTGCCAGACACGCGGCCCGAATAGCCGTGGCGGCAGGGCTTGTTGCGGCGCTCGGCGCCGCAGGGCCCGTGCCCGCCTTCTCCGCCGACCCCGGCGGTGAGCCCGCTCCCGCGAAGTCCGCAGCCGAGAAACTCGGCTCCGACGACGCCAAGCTGCTCGCCCAGGCCGAGGCCGAAGGCGAGAAGACCGTCACGGTCATGGTGGCCACCACGCAAGGCGCGACCGAGCAGGCCGCGCAGACCTTCGACGAGGTCAAGGGCGGCATCGTCGGCAAGCGGAACGACAAGCTCGGCTATGTCCGGGCCACCGTTCCGACCAAGAGCGCCAAGGCCGCCATCAAGGAGGCCTCCGCGCTCTCGTCGGTCAAGGGCATCGATCTGCTCCAGGAGATCGAGCTCGAGGACCCGACGCCGGCCGGAGACCGCGCCAAGGGCGCTCCGACCGCGAAGAACTCGGCGCCCGGCAGCTACCCTGCGCCGAGCAAGCGGACCCCGGCGAAGAACCCGTACAACCCGTCCTTCGAGACGGGCGCGGTGGACTTCGTCGAGGACAACCCGCGGGCCGACGGCCGCGGGGTGACCATCGGCATCCTCGACTCGGGTGTCGACCTCGGCCACCCGGCGCTGCAGAAGACCACCACGGGCGAGCGCAAGATCGTCGACTGGGTCACCGCGACCGACCCGGTCATCGACGGCGACGCCACCTGGCGGCGGATGAACGCGGTGGCCCCGGTGGCCGGCCCGACGTTCACCTTCGACGGCAAGACCTGGACCGCCCCCGCGGGCAGCTACCAGGTCCAGTACTTCCGCGAGGCCGCCTCCATCGGCGGTGACGCCAACGGCGACCTGAACCGCGACGGCGACACCACCGACGTATGGGGCCTCCTGTACGACGCGGCCGCCGGCACGGTCCGCGTCGACCTGAACGACGACAAGAACTTCACCAACGACGAAGCCATGAAGCCGTACAAGAACGGCTTCCAGGTCGGCTACTTCGGCACCGACAACCCGGCGACCGATGTCGTCGAGCGCGTCCCGTTCGTGGTCGAGATCCGCAAGGACGTCGTCTACAACGCCGCGGGCGCCAAGTCCGACTTCGTCAACATCGGCATCATCGAGTCCGAGCACGGCACCCACGTCGCCGGCATCACCGCCGCCAACTCGCTGTTCGGCGGCCGGATGAACGGTGCGGCGCCCGGCGCCAAGCTGGTCTCCTCGCGCGCCTGCTCGTGGGGCGGCGGCTGCACCAACGTCGCGCTCACCGAGGGCATGATCGACCTCGTCACCAACCGTGGCGTGGACATCGTGAACATGTCGATCGGCGGTCTGCCGCCGCTGAACGACGGCAACAACGCGCGCGCCGAGCTGTACACCCGTCTCATCGACGAGTACGGCGTCCAGCTGGTGATCTCGGCCGGCAACAGCGGCCCGGGCACCAACACCATCGGCGACCCCTCGCTCGCCGACAAGGTGATCTCGGTCGGCGCGACCATCTCCAAGGAGACCTGGGCCGCCAACTACGGCTCGGGCGTGGAGAAGCGGTACGCCATGATGCCGTTCTCCTCGCGCGGTCCGCGTGAGGACGGCGGCTTCACGCCGACCCTGTCCGCCCCGGGTGCGGCGATCAACACCACGCAGACCTGGATCCCCGGCGGCCCGGTCGCCGAGGCGGGCTACACCCTGCCGGCCGGCTACTCGATGCTGCAGGGCACCTCGATGGCGTCCCCGCAGGCCGCGGGCGCCTCGGCGCTGCTGATCTCGGCCGCGAAGCAGAAGAAGATCGAGCTCTCGCCGCTGACCCTGCGCACCGCGCTCACCTCGACCGCGAACCACATCCCCGGTGTGGGCGCGCACGAGGAAGGCGCGGGCCTCATCGACATCGAGGACGCGTGGGACTCCATCAAGGACGGCGCGACCGCGCACGACTACAAGGTCTCCGCTCCGGTCGACACCGCGATCGAGGACTTCCTGGCCACGCCCGGCTTCGGCACCGGTCTCTACGACCGTGAGGGCGGCCTGAAGGTCGGCGAGCGCAAGACGTACGAGGTCAAGATCACGCGTACGTCGGGCTCTTCGCGTGCGGTCCGGCACGAGCTGGACTTCGAGAACAACGACGGTACGTTCCGCATCGTCGGCGACGACGACATCTCGCTGCCGCTGAACCAGCCGGTGACCGTGAAGGTCCAGGCCCGTGCGGGCTCGGCCGGGATCCACTCCGCGATCCTGGAGCTGGACGACGAGCGCACCGAGGGCGTCGACAAGCAGATCATGACGACCGTGGTCGCCTCCGCCGAGCTCGCGAAGCCTTCGTACGCCTTCAAGGCCTCGGGCTCGGTGCAGCGCAACAGCCACAAGTCGTACTTCGTGACGGTCCCCGAGGGCGCCAAGACCTTCGAGGTCGCGCTCGGCGGTCTGAAGGCGGGCAGCCAGACCCGCTTCATCGCGATCCACCCGTACGGTGTCCCGGTCGACCCGACCGGCACCCCGAACTGCTACCCGAACTACAACAACCCGGCCAACACCTGCCGCCCCGACCTGCGTTCGTACGCGAATCCGCAGCCGGGCGTCTGGGAGATCGAGGTCGAGTCCCGTCGTACGTCGCCGCTGCTCGACAACCCGTACGAGCTCACCGCGACCGCGCTCGGTGTCACCTTCGACCCGGCGGTGCAGACCGTCGCCGAGGCGAAGATCGGCACCCCGACCGCGGTGAACTGGAACGTCACCAACGACTTCGGCCCGATCACGGGCGGCAAGCTCGCGGGTGGCGCGCTGGGTTCGTCGAAGCAGGAGCGTCCGACGATCGCGCACCACGCGTCGCAGGAGTACGAGGTGGCGGTTCCGGCCGGCACCGAGCGGCTCGACGTGAAGATCGGCAACACCGAGGACAAGGGCGCCGACCTGGACCTCAGTGTGTACCGGATCGTCAACGGCACGCCCACGCTGGTCGGTCAGGCCGCCGACGGCGACTCGGAGGAGGCGGTCTCGATCGCCAAGCCCGCCGCCGGTCAGTACGTGGCGGTCGTGGACGGCTATTCCGTCCCGGCCGGGACGACGGCCTTCGACTACCTCGACCTGTACTTCGCGCCGTCGCTCGGCGAGCTGAAGGTCGACGGCTCGAAGAGCATCGATCTGGCGCAGGGCGCGTCGACCGCGGTCTCCGCGGAGGTCCTGGTCGCCGGTGCCGCACCCGAGGGACGCCAGTTCTTCGGCGAGGTCCGGGTGCTGAACGGCAAGGGCACGGCTGCGGGTTCGGGCAGCGTGCGGATCGAGAAGGTCGTTCCGTAACCGTCTGCTCCTGACCGTTCACGAAACAGGGGCGGGCGTCCGGATTTCCGGGCGCCCGCCCTTTTCTCACCGCAGCGGCGCCGGGCAGTCGAGGGTCCGGGACTCCGGCAGAGCTTCCAGGAGCTCGGGCCGTACGTCCCCCACGCCCCACCCCGTCTCAGCGTCGTAACCGTCCTGCGCATGCCGGTACACACTGATCAGAACGAGCTCACCACGCTCGATGTCCGAGGCAACCGCCGCGGGCAGAGCGACCGTCGTGGTCGGTTCCTCGGCCACGGCCCGCTCGGGCCGGTACCAACGGTCGACCTTGACCGTGACGTCCACCTTGCCGTCCTTGCGCGGCTCCAGCTTCGTGGCTTTCCCCTCCACGAGGATCTTCGTGCAGGCGATCTGCTCGGCGCGGCTGAAGCCGGCGTCGCTCTGGTCGGAGCCGGAGTCGGGCGCGCGGGAGGCGGCACCCTTCTCGCCCTCCTTGTTGTCGGCACCGCCGTTGAGCGCCGGCTCGGGGGCGGCGTCGCGGGCACTCTTGTCCGAGTCCGCCGCGCCCACGTTCAACCCGTTCTGCGCCCCCAGCCAGAACAGCCCCCCGAACAGGGCGAGCGCGCAGGCCGCGACGGCCACCCGTACCGATACGGCGAACAGCCGGCGCGTCCGTACCCTTGCCGGCCGCGCGCGAGGCGGCACCGGGGCCGGAGCGGGCACCGGCTCCCCGGCCGGCTCGGCGGCGAGCTCGTCTCCCAACTCGCGCAGTGCGCAGCGCAGTTGTTCGAGGTCCCCGATCGCGGCCTGATACCCCGCGTCGTGAGCGAGCTCGTCCGGCACGTCCTCCCCGGTGATCGCCGCCATCAGCACGTCGTCCGGCTCGTACGCATCGGTCCTGAAACCCTTGTCGCCGGCCACGTCACACCACCTCGCCCTCGTGCAGCCGCGCGCGCAGGGCCCGTACCGCCCCGTGCAGCCTGCTCTTGACCGTGCCCTCGGGGACGCCGAGCCGTTCCGCGATTCCACGCACGGACAGATCCGCGTAGAACCGCAGCACGACCACCTGCCGCTGGGTGTCGGTCAGTTCGTCGAGCCCCTTCGCGACCGCCATCGAGAGCACCTTGCTCTCCTCCACCGCGTGGCTCTCCGCACGCAGCGAGGCGAGCCGCTCCCCCAGGCGCTCCTGGCGGCGGCGGGCCCGGTGGTAGTCCATCGCCCAGTTGGAGGCGACGACGGCGGCCCAGGCGGACACGTCACGGGGCGCCTCGCGTCCGTCGGCGGCCCGTTCGAGCAGTTTGAGGCGCACCTGCTGCACCCCGTCCGGCAGTTCGGACGCGGGCACGCCGCCGAGCGCGAGGACCGCCCGGACCCGGCTCACCTGAGCCGGGTCCAGGGGGTCCCGCGGATCCCCCTCTTCCGCTCCCCGCCCGCGCCGAAGCGTCCCTCTGCGCAGCAAAGCCCACCCCTTCCTCACCCCGTTCTGCCCTTACGACGCGGGGGCGGGGCGAAACGTTCGCCCCGAGGTGAGGGAAGTTTGTCAGTGCAGCGTCGGGCGGTAGACGAGCTCCTGGACGCGGCCGTCGAGCGTGCGGTGCTCGAGCAGTTCCAGGTCGAAGTCCTGCGCGCCCTTGAAAATCGGGTCGAGCCCGGTGCGGCCGGTGATGACGGGGAACAGCGTCACGTGCACCCGGTCGACCAGACCGGCGGCGAGCAGCGCACGGTTGAGGGTCAGGCTGCCGTGCGAGCGCAGCGGCAGCTTCGACTCCTCCTTCAGACGGGCGATGACGTCGACGGCGTCGCCGTGCTCGACGGTCGCGTCCGGCCAGTCGAGGGGCCCTCGCAGCGTGTTCGACACCACTGTCGCCGGCAGCTCCCGCATCCGCGTGACCCACGCGTCCCGTACGTCGGCGTCCGCGGGGGCGTCGGCGAGCATCCGCGCGAACACGCGGAACGTGGTGGCTCCGAAGACCACCCGCTGCTCCTCCTCGTACAGAGCGAGGCGGCGCTCGAGCAGTTCGGGGCCCTGCTTGCCCCAGTAGCCGGTCCAGTCGCCACCGGCCGCGCCGTAGCCGTCGAGGCTGGAGAAGACATCGAAGGTGTAGGTGGCGGTCATGGGGGGTTCTCCTCACGTGTGAGCAATCGTTATGGGGCAGACCGGGTCCGGCCGCAGAACTCATCGCCGCCCATGTCCCCCGTTTCACCCCTTTCGCTTACGAACGCAAACATCGAACTACTCATCGACTCAGGGGAGTTGAACTGCAACTATGGGCACATGTCGCACATGATCAAGGGCGCCAATGTGCCGGTGCCCACCGAGGTGCTCCGGGTGGCCGTGAGCCGCCTCGCACAGTCCGGCTCGCCCGCCGTGGACGCCTCCGCCCTGCTGCTCGACGCCGTCGGCAAGGTGCGCGGAGACGCCGATCTCGTCTTCTACAACCAGCCACAGCACCCCTCCGGAGCGGTGCGTCATCTGGGGGCGACCGAAGGCGGCGGACAGTTCGCGCAGTGGCTCGAACTCGATCTCGCGCGGATCGAACCCGTCGTCCAGCGCGTGGTGATCGCGGCCTCGTGCGAGGGCGGCACGTTCGGCGCTGTGCCGGGGCTCTACGTGCAGGCCGTGAGCGCCGCGTCGGGGACGCCGGTCGCGCACTACCCGGTGGTGGACGCGGCGGCCGAAACGGCCTTCGTGCTCGGGGAGTTCTACCGGCGCGACGGGGTGTGGAAGTTCCGTGCGGTCGGGCAGGGGTGGGCCACGGGGCTCGCCGGTCTCGCGACGGACTTCGGGATCGTGGTGGACGGGGCGGCGCCCGCGCCGGCCGCGCCGGCCGCCCAGCCGGCTCCCGTGGCTCAGCCCGCGTACGGGCAGCCCGCATACGGACAGCCGGCACCTGTGGCCCAACCCGCTTACGTACAACCGGGGCAACCCGCTTACGTGCAACCGGGGCAACCCGCTTACGCACAACCGGCAACGCCCGCCGCGCCCCAGGACGCCCGCCCCGTCTCCTTCGGCCCCGAGTTCCCCGTGTACGTGCAGCGCGGGCGCGGGCAGGGCGTCGTGTCGGTGGACGGGCTGCCCGAGGGGCCGGTCCTGGTCGAGCTGTGGCACCAAGGCGAGGGCTACACCTGCGTCTACACGCTCAACCGCCGCAACAAGGACGACGACCTCCTTTTCAACACCACGCTCGTGGACCTGCGCGGCAGCGCCGCCGTCCACCACAAGGCCAACCGTCCGCTGCGGCTGCGGGTCGACGCCGACAACGACTGGACCGTACAGATCCGCCCCGTGTCCGTGGCCCGTGAGCTCGGCGAGGGCCTGCAGGGACGCGGCCCCGAGGTCCTCACGTACCGCGGCCGGCTCGCGGATCTCGATGTGAGCTTCGCCGGCGACGAGGACGGGGACGACGACAGCGGCTCCATGTCCATCTACACGGCACCGGCCGGCACCGTGCACGAGGACAAGCGCGACATGCTCATGTACGAGGTCGGCCGTCTCAACCAGACCTTCCCGCTCGCCGAGGGACCGCTGATCCTGCTCATCGAGGCGGACGGCGCCTGGTCGCTGCGCGCCCGCCCGGTGCCCGTGCCCGATCCGGTCATCGCCCAGCGGACCGGGATGTACGAGGGACGCGGCGAGCAGACGGTGACGCTGGTCAACCCGACCCCGGGACGGCCCTGTCTGCTCGACTACACGATCGTCTCCGAGGACAGCTGGGGATACCGGACCGAGCTGATCGACGAGTACGACGAGTCGGAGCCGTATATCGAGGGCTCCCAGGACGGGGAGACCGGGCGGCTCGTCGCGTTCCGCGAGGGACAGACGGAGCAGCGGATACGGATCAAGGGAGCGGTCGACTGGAGTCTGCGCCCGATGCCGCTTGAGCACGCGCCGCCGCTGCAGGGTCCCGTCGAGGGCGTGGGCCGCGCGGTGTTCCGGCACACGGGTGCGCCCATGATGCTGACGCTGGAGCGCACCTCCAGGGACGAGGCTCCCCTGGTGGTGAACTCGGTCCAGACCGGTGGGCGTATGGCGATCACCGCACAGGCCGGCAACGGGCGCCGGCCCGTCACCGGACCGGTCTGGGTGCAGAACGGCGAGTGCTACGTCAGCGTGCGCGCCCCGGGTGAGACGGCCTGGAAACTCACCCCGGCCACCGCGCAGTCCGCCGGGTCCTTCGACCGCAAGATCGAGGGGCGCGGCTACACGCTCGTGTACTACTCCGGTCCCGGGGCGGATCTGGTCTTCAAGGGGGACGGCGGGGCGATCGGCGCGGTCTGGTGGCTCGACGCCTCGTTCGAGCCGGTGGACCGGCTCCAGGTGGGACCGGGAAAGTTCCACGCCCCGGGCCCCGGCTTCCTGCAGGTGCGGATCGCGGGCAAGTGGGAGCTGTCGGTGTAGCACCGGAGTCCGCGTGCGCCGCACGCGCGGGACCAAGGGCCCCGGCGATCAGGGACGGACGTCCCGGTCACCGGGGTCCTTCGCCGGGCACGCTCGGCCTTTCGGATGCTTCAGCCTTGGCGGGTACGGCCCGAGTTCCCCCTGCTGGAGAGTGCCCGCATGTCCGCACCGGTGGACACCCCACCCGCGCCCGAGGAGCAGCCGCTCCCCGCGCGGCCGCACGCGAACCACCGCTTCCTGCGCCGCGCCGCGCTGCGCCGGCGCAACCCCAAGCTGCGCGAGACCGACGTCACCGTGACGCCCGAGCCGGCGGTGAAGCGCGCCGTGAAGGCGACGATGCTCGGCAACGCCATGGAGTGGTTCGACTTCGGCGTCTACGCGTATCTCGCCGTCACCATCGGCAAGGTCTTCTTCCCGTCCGGGAACGACACCGCGCAGGTCCTCTCGTCCCTGGCGACGTTCGCCGCGGCCTTCCTCGTCCGCCCGCTCGGCGGCATGGTGTTCGGCCCGCTCGGCGACCGGATCGGCCGCAAGAAGGTCCTCGCCCTGACGATGATCCTGATGTCGACCGCGACCTTCGCGATCGGCGTGCTTCCGGGCTACGCCACGGTGGGCCTGTGGGCGCCGGCGCTGCTGATCATCTTCCGTATGGTGCAGGGCTTCTCCACCGGTGGTGAGTACGGCGGCGCGGCCACCTTCATCGCCGAGTACGCCCCGGACAAGCGGCGCGGGTTCTTCGGCAGCTTCCTGGAGTTCGGCACGCTGATCGGCTACACGTTCGCGGCCGTGCTCGTCACTGTGCTGCAGACCGTGCTGAGCGACGCGCAGATGCTCGACTGGGGCTGGCGCATCCCGTTCATGGTCGCCGCCCCGATGGGCCTGGTCGGTCTCTACCTGCGGATGCGCCTGGAGGAGACCCCCGCGTTCCAGCAGATGGAGGACGAGTCCTCGGCGCACGCGGGGCCGCAGGAGCGGGTGCCGTTCCTGCAGCGGTTCGCCGGTCTGTGGCCCGCCATCGCCGTCTGTATCGCGCTGGTCGCCGCGTACAACGTCGCGGACTACATCCTGCTGTCGTACATGCCGACGTATCTGCAGAACACCGTCGGCTACTCGGGGTCCGCCGGTCTGATGGCGATCGTGATCGTCATGCTGATCCTGATGGCGCTGATCAACACGGTCGGGCGGCTCTCGGACAGCATCGGCCGCAAACCGCTCCTGCTGGCGGGCTCCATCGGCTTCCTCGTCCTGCCTGTGCCGGCCTTCCTCCTGATCGGCACCGGTCACTGGATCTGGGTCTTCGCGGGCCTGATGCTGCTCGGCCTGCCGCTGCTGTGTCTGCTCGCCACGATGTCTTCGGTGCTGCCCGCGCTGTTCCCCACGGCGCTGCGGTACGGCGCGCTCGCCATCGCGTTCAACATCTCCGTGTCCCTGTTCGGCGGTACGGCCCCGCTTGCCGTGGAGGCGCTGGTCAGCGCTACCGGGAACGACCTGATGCCCGCGTACTACGTGATGGCCTTCGCCGTGGTCGGCATCATCGCGGTGGCCACCCTGAAGGAGTCGGCGGGCAAGCCGCTGGAGGGTTCGCCGCCCTCGGTGGCCACCCGTGAGGAGGCCAGGGAGCTGGTGCAGGCGCAGTACGACCGCGCACCCCGTCTCGCTTCCTGGGCAATCGATTGGACACGAGTGCCCCACGTCACCGCATGATGGGACCGTCCCCAGGGCAGGCGCACGGAGCCAGAGCGCCACAGCAGAAGGAGTCACCGTGAGGGTCGGAATCGTCGGAGCCACCGGTCAGGTCGGCACAGTCATGCGCAGGATCCTCGTGGAGCGCAAGTTCCCGGTGGACGAGCTGCGTCTGTTCGCCTCCGCCCGCAGCGCCGGCAAGACCCTCGACGGCGTGACGATCGAGGACGCCGCCACGGCCGACTACAGCGGCCTGGACATCGTGCTCTTCTCCGCCGGTGGCGCCACCTCCAAGGCCCTCGCCGAGAAGGTCGCCTCGCAGGGCGCCGTCGTGATCGACAACTCCAGCGCGTGGCGCAAGGACCCCGAGGTCCCCCTGGTGGTCTCCGAGGTCAACCCGCACGCGATCGCGAACCGCCCCAAGGGCATCATCGCCAACCCGAACTGCACGACGATGGCCGCGATGCCGGTCCTCAAGCCGCTGCACGAGGAGGCGGGCCTCACCGCGCTGATCGCCACCACGTACCAGGCCGTCTCCGGCTCCGGTCTCGCCGGTGTCGCCGAGCTGCACGGCCAGGTGCAGAAGGTCGCCGCCGAGGCCGACCAGCTCACCCACGACGGCTCCGCCGTGGACTTCCCCGAGCCGGATGTCTACAAGCGACCCATCGCCTTCAACGTGCTTCCGCTCGCCGGCTCCATCGTCGAGGACGGTCTGAACGAGACGGACGAGGAGCAGAAGCTCCGCAACGAGTCCCGCAAGATCCTGGAGATCCCGGAGCTCAAGGTCTCCGGCACCTGCGTGCGCGTCCCGGTCTTCTCCGGCCACTCGCTCCAGGTGAACCTCCGCTTCGAGCGCCCCCTCTCCCCCGAGCGCGCCACCGAGATCCTTGCCTCCGCCCCGGGCGTCGAGCTCTCCGAGATCCCGACCCCGCTGCAGGCCGCCGGGCAGGACGTCTCGTACGTGGGCCGGATCCGCGGCGACGAGACCGCCGAGAACGCCCTCTCGCTCTTCCTCTCCGGTGACAACCTCCGCAAGGGCGCGGCGCTCAACGCCGTCCAGATCGCGGAGCTGGTCGCCGAGGAGCTCGGCGCCAAGTAGCACCCAGCAGTACGAAAGGGGCGGTCACCCAGTGTGGTGACCGCCCCTTTCGCGTACGGCGATAACGCGATGCCCACCCCCCTACGCGCGTGGAAGGATGGCCGAAAAGTCTGATACCTAGGAGATGACCGCGTGCCAGGCACCAATCTGACCCGTGAAGAGGCGCAGCAGCGGGCCAAGCTGCTCACCGTTGACTCGTACGAGATCGATCTCGACCTCTCCGGAGCGCAGGAGGGCGGCACGTTCACCTCCGTCACCACGGTGCGTTTCGCGTGCGCCGAGCAGAACGCCGAGTCCTTCATCGACCTCGTCGCCGACGCCGTCCACGAAGTGGTGCTCAACGGCAAGTCCCTCGACGTCGCCGCGGTCTTCCGTGACGCGCGGATCGCGCTGAAGCATCTGCAGCAGGGCGAGAACGTCCTCAAGGTCGTCGCCGACTGCGCGTACACCAACACCGGTGAGGGCCTGCACCGGTTCGTCGACCCGGTCGACGACCAGGCGTATCTGTACACGCAGTTCGAGGTGCCGGACGCCCGCCGGGTGTTCGCGAGCTTCGAGCAGCCGGACCTCAAGGGCACCTTCCAGTTCACGGTGAAGGCGCCCAGCGGCTGGACGGTGATCTCCAACTCCCCGACGCCGGAGCCCGAGGACGACGTGTGGTCCTTCGCGCCGACGCCGCGGATCTCCACGTACATCACCGCGCTGATCGTCGGCCCGTACCACTCGGTGCACGCCACCTACGAGCGCGCCGGCCAGAGCGTCCCGCTCGGCATCTACTGCCGGCCCTCGCTGGCCGAGTTCCTCGACGCCGACGCGATCTTCGACGTCACGCGGCAGGGCTTCGACTGGTTCCAGGAGAAGTTCGACTACGCGTACCCCTTCGAGAAGTACGACCAGCTCTTCGTGCCCGAGTTCAACGCGGGCGCGATGGAGAACGCGGGTGCGGTGACCATCCGCGACCAGTACGTGTTCCGTTCCAAGGTGACCGACGCCGCGTACGAGGTGCGGGCCGAGACGATCCTGCACGAGCTCGCCCACATGTGGTTCGGCGACCTCGTGACCATGGAGTGGTGGAACGACCTCTGGCTCAACGAGTCCTTCGCCACGTACACCTCCATCGCCTGCCAGGCGTACGCGGAGGGCTCGAAGTGGCCTCACTCGTGGACCACGTTCGCCAACTCCATGAAGACCTGGGCGTACCGGCAGGACCAGCTGCCGTCGACCCACCCGATCATGGCGGACATCCGCGACCTCGACGACGTGCTCGTGAACTTCGACGGGATCACGTACGCCAAGGGCGCCAGCGTGCTCAAGCAGCTGGTCGCGTACGTCGGGATGGACGAGTTCTTCACCGGTGTGCAGGCGTATTTCAAGCGCCACGCGTTCGGGAACACCCGGCTCAGCGATCTGCTCGGCGCCCTGGAGGAGACCAGCGGACGCGACCTGAGCGCCTGGTCGAAGCTGTGGCTGCAGACCGCGGGCATCAACATCCTGCGGCCGCAGATCGAGACCGACGCGAACGGCAACATCACCGCCTTCGCCGTACGCCAGGAAGCCCCCGCGCTGCCTCAGGGAGCCAAGGGCGAGCCGACGCTGCGTCCGCACCGGATCGCGATCGGCCTGTACGACCTCGATGACGCGTCCGGCAAGCTGGTCCGCTCCGACCGGATCGAGCTGGACGTCGACGGCGAGATCACCGAGGTGCCCGAGCTCGTCGGCCGCCACCGTCCCGCGGTGATCCTGCTCAACGACGACGATCTGTCGTACGCGAAGGTCCGGCTCGACGCCGAGTCCCTTCGCCATGTCACCCAGCACCTGGGCGACTTCGAGGCCTCGCTGCCGCGCGCCCTGTGCTGGGCCTCGGCCTGGGACATGACCCGCGACGGCGAGCTGCCGACCCGCGACTACCTGTCCCTGGTGCTCTCCGGTGTCGGCAAGGAGTCGGACATCGGTGTGGTGCAGTCGCTGCACCGGCAGGTCAAGCTCGCGCTCGACCTGTACGCGGCGCCGGACTTCCGCGAGGCCGGGCTCGCCCGCTGGACCGAGGCAACGCTGGCGCACCTGCGGTCCGCCGAGCCGGGCAGCGACCACCAGCTGGCGTGGGCGCGGGCGTTCGCGGCGACGGCCCGCACCGAGGACCAACTGGATCTGCTGGGCGGCCTGTTGGAAGGCACCGAGTCGGTCGATGGCCTCGCGGTCGACACCGAGCTGCGCTGGGCGTTCGTGCAGCGGCTCGCGGCCACCGGGCGGTACGAGGAGGCGGAGATCGCCGCCGAGTACGCGCGGGACAGGACCGCGGCCGGCGAGCGGCACGCCGCGAGCGCGCGGGCCTCGCGTCCGACGCCGGAGGCGAAGGCCGAGGCGTGGGCGTCGGTCGTCGACTCGGACAAGCTGCCCAACGCGCTGCAGGAAGCGGTGATCGGGGGCTTCGTGCAGAGCGACCAGCGGGAGCTGCTCGCCCCGTACACGGGGAAGTTCTTCGCGGCGGTCAAGGATGTGTGGGCGTCGCGCTCGCACGAGATGGCGCAGCAGATCGCGGTCGGCCTCTACCCGGCGTTCCAGGTCGAGCAGGCGACGCTGGACGCCACGGACGCCTGGGTCGCCGAGGCCGAGCCGGGCGCGGCGCTCGGCCGGCTCGTCTCGGAGTCGCGCTCGGGTGTGGAGCGGGCCCTGAAGGCCCAAGCGGCGGACGCGCGGGCCGCGTCCTGACCGACTGACACACAGCACAGCGCCCGGTCCCTCCAAGAGGGCCC
>NZ_JAEIMH010000020.1:32334-39101 GCF_016464295.1 Streptomyces sp. N35
GCGGGCCGCCGCCCTGCCCGACTACCCCCCGCCCCGCCCCCCGGCCCCCCCAAGGGGGCCGGGGGGTTGTGCCGTTCGGCCGGCTCCGGCCTCCCGCGTACGGGAGACCGGAGGCCGGTCAGGGGCGGTGGATCAGCCGACGCTCACGCTGTTCCAGGTGCCCGTGGCGTCCGTGTACCCGCCGAGGAAGCAGGCGGGGACGGCCGTCACCAGGTTGGAGGCGATGTCCCAGTCCGCGGTGGCGTGCACCTTCATGCCCTTGTACTGGCCCGCGGTGACGATGCCGTCGAAGTTGGCGCCCGTGAGCGTCAGCTTCGAGGTGCCCATGACCGTGCTTTGGACCGTACGGCCGTTGATCTGCCAGGTCATGGTGCCGGTCATCTCCGCGTTCGGGAGGCCGAGCGAGGGCAGACACGAACCCTTGCCGGAGCCCTCGAAGTTGACCTCCACGTAGGAGGGGGTCCGCTTCGAGTCGACGGACTTGCAGCCCGCGCTGGTGCCGGAGCCGGTGAAGCTCTGCAGCTTGTCACCCATGGTCAGACCCGGCTTGATGCTGAGCGACGCGAGGCCGCCGTAGCAGTGGACGCCGGGGCCGCCCGCACCGTCGTTCGCGGTGATCTCGAAGGTGTGCTGCACCGGGTCGGTGGTCTTGTCACCGTCGGTGACGACTCCGGTCTGTCCCTCAAGGGTGCCCTCGGCGCCTTCCGCGACCTCGGTCGTGACCTTGATCGACGGGTACTGGCTGCCGGGCTGCAGGGCGTCGGCGCCCGTACCGGGACGGGTGCAGGTGACGGTCTGGCCGGCGATCCTGCACTCCCAGCCGGGGCCGACCGCGGTCCTCGGGGTGACGCCCTCGGGGAACGTCTCCGTGACGGTGACCGTGTCATGCGTCGGACCGGCGTCGGCGGCGTTGCTGACGTCGACCAGGAACGTGGCCGGCTTGCCGGCCACCACCTCGCCCTCGGGCTTGGTGGCCACGGACAGGTCGGGCTCCTTCGTGGAGACCGGCGTGACCGTGACGGTGTCCTTGACCGGCGCCTTGGGCTCGGCGCCCGGGGTGCTCGCACCGGTGGTGCCGGTCAGGTCGCCCTTGGCGCCCTTGTCGACCTCGGTGGCCACGTGGATCGGCGGGAACTGCTCGCCCGGCTTGAGGCTGTCGGGCCGGGTGCAGGTGACCTTCTGGCCCTCGATCTTGCAGGTCCAGCCGTCGCCCGTCGCCGTGACCGGCTTGATGCCGTCGGGGAAGGTGCGCTCGACCGTCGTCGGGCCCGTCGTGGGTCCGGCGTCGGGTGCGTTGCCCACGGCGATCACGAAGTTCGCGGGCTTGCCGGCGACGACATCGCCGTCGGGCTTGGTGACCACCGTCAGGTTCGGGTCCTTGACGGCCGGCTTGACCGTGGTGGTGTCCTTGACCGGAGCCGGGTTCGGCATGTCCGGCGTCGCGACGATGGTGGCGCCGGTCAGGTCGCCGGCGGCGTCGTCGGCGACCTCGGTCTTCACGATGATCGACGGGGCCGACTCACCGGGCTTGAGCACCGGCTTGTCACCGGGCCTGGTGCACTTGACCTCCTGGCCCTCGACCTTGCAGTCCCAGCCGTCACCCGCGGCGGACACGGGCTTGATCCCCTCGGGGAAGCTGCGGACCACGGCGATGGTGTCGCCGGTACGGGTCGGCCCGGCCTCGGGCTTGTTGGTGACGTCGATCTGGTACTCGGCCGGCTCACCGGCCTGCACCTCGCCGCGGGGCTTGGTGACGACCGTCAGGTCCGGACCCTTGGCTGGGATGACGTCGACCTTGTTGGTGTCCGGCTTGGGGTTCATGTCGTTCGGCGTCGTGGCGTCCGAGATGATCGGCTGCTCGCCCTTGACCGTGGGTGCGACATCGGTGGTCACGGTGACCGGCGGCGCCGACTCACCGGGCTTGAGCACCGGGCCCGGACGTGTGCAGGTGACCTTCTGGCCCTCGACCTTGCAGTCCCAGCCGTCGCCCGACGCGGCCTTGGGCACGATGCCGGCGGGGAAGGTCTGCGTGGTCGTGATCGGGCCCGTGGTCGGACCGCCCAGCTTGTCGTTGGTGGTCGTCATCGTGAACTTGGCCGGCTCGCCGGCCTTCACGGTGCCGTCCGGCACGACCTTCGTGAACAGGTTCGGGTCCAGGGTCTCGATCTTGCCGTTCCAGATCTCGTGGATCTGGGTCGAGGCACCGGTGGACGCGGAGAAGCCGATGCGCAGCTTGTCCGGGACGGGCGGCTGGCCCTCGATGGTGTCGAGGTCGACCGGCGGGATGACCTCACGCAGCGGCGTACCGTCGTGGAAGTCGACCTGGACGCGCATGACGCCCTCGTGCGACAGCTCGACGATGGCGGTGCGCTTGGCCTCCTCGCGGGTCTTCGCCTCCGAGAGCGCGAAGCGCCGGCCCGACTGGTACGAGGCGACGAAGGGGTTGTTGAGGGCCGTGCCCGCGGCGTCCTTCTCGGCGCCGCGGATGGTGACGGAGTTGGGCTTGGCCGCGGCGGGGCCGCCCTTGTGGTAGTCCGGCATCCAGTCGCGGGTGAAGTTGCCGTAGACGTCGAAGCCGATGCCGAGGTAGCCGCCCGGCAGCTTGGAGTAGCCGAGACCGGCACCGTTCTTGCCCGCGTGCTCGGGCAGCGGCTTGCTGCCGTCCATGAGCATCAGGGCGAGGCCGTCGGCGGGCTGGGCGGTCGCCGGGTTGTACATCGCGAAGTCGACGGTCCAGCGCAGACCGGCGCGCGCGTCGAAGGTACGCGTGGTCATCACGTACCCGTTCTGCATCTTCTTGTGGGACGTCAGCCGCAGTGCGCCCTCGCCGGGCTTGTCCGGCGTGGCGGGCATGCCCGGGTGGGTCTGGCAGCCGCGCAGCGGAGCGACCGTCGCATCTCCGACGGGTCCTGCGGGCCCTGCCTTGCCGTCGCCCTTGTCCACGGGGGTCATGGGCGCGGCGGTGAGACAGGCCCAGCCGGTCGGGTCGCCCTTGAGGTACGGGCCCGCGTACCAGAGCGACTCGTCCGTGACCCGCTCGCCCGTGAAGGGCTCATTGCCGATCTCGGCCGCCGCGGCGGGGGCGGCGGTCGTCAGGGACAGCCCTCCTGCGGCCAGTACGGCGGCGACTCCGAGCGCGGTGGCGCGCCAAGGGGGTCGCAGCCTTCCTGTCCGCCGTCCGGGGCGGACTGCGTTATCTGCCATGGTGCTCTCCTCCCGGAGCGCGGCAGATCAGTCACCCGCGCCCGGACTATCACTGTGTGTAGTTTCATGACTTCGCAACGTAGTCATGCTTGCGATCATCGCACCACCGGCCGCCGGTTTCCGCGCGCCCAAAGGGCCAACAGAATTAAGCCGTTGACGCCTGGACGCACCAACGACCCTCACCTTCGCGGGAGTTGGGAACGCGCAGAGGCGTGGCACCCGGCGGGCGGGCGCCGCCCGGCCCATCGCGGGTGGGTCGGGGCGGTCGGACGACCGGCGCCAGGCCTATGCGTCTCGGCTCGGAGATCAGCCGATGTTCAGGGAGTCCCAGGTGCCGATGGCGTTCGTGTAGCCGCCGAGGAAGCAGCCGCCGGCGGCGGCGATGAGGTCGAAGTCCCAGCTGGCGGTGGCGTTGACCTTCTTGCCCTTGAACGGGCCGTCGGTCACGACACCGGTGAAGTTGGCGCCGGTCCAGGTGAGCTTGGAGGTGCCGGAGACGTTGCTGACCTTGTTCTCGACGTCGGGGCCGCCGCCGTTCCACGTGATACGGCCGTTCAGGTCGGCGTTGGGGATGCCGAACTCGGGCACACACGCACCCTTGCCGTTGCCCTCGAAGAAGACGATGGCGGAGGTGACCGCCTTGCCGGAACCGACGTTCTTGCAGCCGGTCGTGACGCCCTCACCGGTCCACGTCTGCTGCTTGGAGCCGACGATCGTCAGACCCGGCTTGGCGCTGAGCTGGGCGTTTCCGCCGGCGCACCGGACGCCGAGCGGCTCGTCGGCGGAGGCCGCCGTCGGAGCGAGGGCCACCATCAGGGCGGCGGCGGGGAGGGCTACGGCGGCCTTCTTGAGAAGTGCGTGCATCAGGTTTCCTTGGTGTGTGCTGTGAAGCGTGGCGGGGTGGCCATGGCGACCACGCATCAGTGTTTGCACATAGTGACCTAAGGTTCGCGGTGTGTGATCTGAGCGGGTGATAGGCCCCCCGGGGGCCCGGTGCACACGACTCCCCAGTGACAGAGAGTGACACCACCGGGTCACTCTCCGTGCGTCACTCCCTGTGCGCCGCCTCCTTGAGCGCCCCGAGCACCCGAGCCAGCGCGGGTCCGGACTCCGCGCCCCTGCGTACGGCGGCCACGACATGGCGCCTCGGCTGGTCCCCGCCGATGCTCACGCGGACCACACCGTCCGCCGTGGACGCGGCCATCCGCGGCACCAGGGCGACCCCCATCCCGGCCGAGACCATGGCGAGGATCGCGGTCCAGCCCGCCGCGCTGTGCGCCTGTTCGGGGACGAAACCGGCCGCCTCGCAGGCCGCCGTGGTGATTTGCGACCAGGGCCCGCTGCCGCCGAAGATCCAGGCCTCACCGGAGAGGTCGGCGAGACGCACGCTCTTGCGCCCCGCGAGCCGGTGGCCCTCGGGCAGCGCCACGTCGAGCGGATCGGCGAGCAGCGGGACCCGGGTGAACTTCGGGTCACGGGCGGTCGGCGCATGCGCGGCCAGGGACAGGGCGAGATCGACCTCGCCGGCGGAGAGCAGCTCGTACGCCTCGGCGGCCTCCGCCTCCCGCACCCGTACGTCCAGAGCGGGCGCGTCCTCGCGCAGCTGCCGCACCGCCGGTACGACCAGAGCGGGCACCGCGGTCGAGAACGCGCCGATCCGCACCTCGCCGGCCTCGCCGCGCACATAGCCGGCCAACTCGGCGTCGGCGCGCTCCAGTTGGGCGAAGACGGCGTCCGCGTGCCGCAGCACCAGATGCGCCGCGTCGGTCAGCCGCACCCGCCGGCCCTGCGCCTCGAGCAGCGGTACGCCGACCTGCTTGGACAGATTGGCCAGCTGCTGCGACACGGCCGAGGGGGTCATCAGGAGCGCCTGCGCGGTCGCGGTGACGGTGCCGCGCTCGCTGAGGGTGCGCAGGATCTGCAGTTTCTTGATGTCCCACTCGGTCATGTCCCGCAACTTATCCCCGCACCCCATGACTCACTTGTGGTGGGTCACCACATTCACGACCTTGCCGTCCGGATCGCGGACGAAGAAGCGCCGTACGCCCCACGCTTCGTCCCGCAGCGGATGGACGATCTCCGCGCCGGCCGCGCGCATCGCCTCGTACGCGGCGTCGACGGCCGCGCCGTCCGGCAGCTCGATGCTCATGTCGGGGACCACCGGGGCGGAGGCGTCCTCGGTGATCAGGACGACCTGGGCGGTGGGGTTGGACGGCGAGGCCATGATGACGGCCCAGCCCAGGTCCATGACCTCGGCAAGGCCGAGCGTCGCATAGAACGCTCGGCTCTTGTCGGGGTCCTGGGTGCGGACATCGGGAGTGATCCGGCGAATCGTCATACCCGGCACGTTACTTGCGGGCTGTGACAGTCCGGCCGTCCTTGGCGCCTGTGACACTCCGGCCGACCGAGCCGAGGACCACGCCGCCCAGGATCAGGACCATGCACAGGATCTGCATCGGGCCGGTCGGCTCGCCCAGGATCACGTACGAGAGGATCGCGACGAAGACGGGCTGGAGGTAGTAGACCAGGCCCGCGCGGCCGGCGCCGATCAGCGAGATCGCCTTGTTCCAGGTGAAGAAGGCGATCGCGGAGGAGAAGACTCCGGCGTACAGGAGCGGCGAGACGGAGCCGACGGTCGGGGTGAAGCCGCCCTGCAGGACCAGGCTCGCGACGAAGGCGGGCGACAGGATCACGGCGCCGAGCGCGAAGCTCGTGAACAGGAAGGCCAGACCGCCCAGTTCGGCCGGACGGCGGCGAAGCAGTGCGCTGTACGAGGCGAAGCTGAGGGCCGCCGCCAGCATCCACAGGTCGCCGGGGGCGAAGTCCGGGGAGAGCTTGCCCTTGCTGACCAGGAGCAGGACACCGACGCAGGCGATCAGCATGCCGGCGACCCGCCGGGCGCCGAGCCGTGCGCCGCCGAGCTTCTCGTAGACCGTCATCACGACCGGCGACGCGGCCATGATCATGCCCATGTTGCCGGCCGAGGTGGAGATGCCGGCCTGGTAGACGAGGGTGTTGTAGACGGTGATGCCGAGCAGCGAGGCGAGGCCGACGAAGCGCCAGTGCTTGACGATGATGTGCCGCTCGCGCCAGGCGTGCCGGGCCGCGAAGGGCGCGGCGGCGGTCAGGGCGAGGGTCCAGCGCCAGTAGGCGTGCTGGATCGGAGGCACCGTGTCGGCGAGGGCCCGGGCGCCGATGAAGCTTCCCGACCAGACGACCGTCGCGACGAGCGCGAGCAGCAGCCCGAGCGTCGCGGTACCGGCCGCGCGTCCCTTCGGCTTCGTCGGCGTCGCGGTCGCCTCGGGGGTGCGTACTCGGTCGAGGACTGCCATCGGTATCCCTTGCCCAACTGCCCTGGTGGGGGCGCTTGTCGTGTGCGTTCGGGATCTACAGTGACAGGGGGGCGATACGTAGGTCCATCGAAAAGAATCGATGGTTCTATGAAGCAGAACTGAACGTTTGGGGAGCCGGTGCGCGGGCACGCAAAAGCGCCTCCCCGGTCCGCGCGGGGGGGGGGACCGGGGGGGCGCCCCCCGGGGTCGGGGGGGGCCCGCCCCCTGCGG
>NZ_JAEIMH010000020.1:39111-87760 GCF_016464295.1 Streptomyces sp. N35
GGGGGGGGGGCGGGGGGGCGCGGCCCCACCACGGCCCCCCCGGGCCCGGGGGGGGGGGGGGCCGGGGAAGCGCTCCCGAAGGTTTCGGGTCAGCCCTGCTGCTTGCGGGACTTGTCCGTCACCATGACCAGGCCGGCGATGACCAGGAACAGGGCGACCGGGGCCACGACGAACAGGCCGAGGGTCTCCACCACGGAGAGACCGGAACCCGGGTCGTCACCGTCGTCGCGGGTCAGCGCGAGCGCGGGGGACGACATCAGCATCATCATCAGCGTCGTACCGGCTGCTACGGCGCCGGCGCGCAGGGCGTTCTTCTTGTCCACGGTGCCAACCTAGCGAATGGCTTCGGGGCGCGCGCGCCCGGGGTGCCCACCCGCGCGCGTCCGGGTACCCACCCGCGCTTCCGGTGCGTCCATCAGGGTCACGACTCGGCCCGCACCGCCGCCATGAACGCGTGCAGCCGCGCCGAGGCCGCCAGCTCCTCCAGGGTGACCACCCGCCCGTCCGCCCCGGTGACCGGGGTACGCCAGTTCGGGTACTCCGCCCAGGTGCCGGGCACGTTCTGCGGCCGGCGGTCCCCCACCGCGTCCGGCAGCCAGATGCCGGTCAGGCGGGCGGGCGTGCGGCGGAGCAGCCGGTAGAGGGCCTGGACATCGGTCTCCTCAGGGCCTTCGGCCGGCAGTCCGAGCCCGGCGGCAAGCGCCAGCCACTCGCGGACGTCCGCGGCCTCGGCCGCGGGCTCGGCGGCGGGCGGCCCGGGGGGCAGGGCCGGGCGGGGGGGCCGGGGGGCGGGGGGAGAGCAGGCCGAGGCGGTGGCGCAGGCGGACGTGGTCGCCCGTGAGCTTGGCCGCCGTGGACGGCAGATCGTGGGTGGTGACCGTGGCCAGGCAGTCCGCGCGCCAGCGCTCGGGCGGCAGGGGGCGGCTGCCGTGCTCCCAGTCGCGCTCGAACCAGAGGACCGAGGTGCCGAGGATGCCGCGCGCGGCCAGCTCCTCCCGTACGCCGCGCTCGACCGTGCCGAGGTCCTCGCCGATGACGACGGCGCCCGCCCGGTGCGCTTCGAGGACGAGCAGCGCGAGCAGCGCCTCGGCGTCGTAGCGGACGTACGCGCCGTCGGTGGGCGGGTGGCCCTCGGGGATCCACCAGATCCGGAACAGGCCCATGACGTGGTCGATACGGAGGGCGCCCGCGTGCGCGAACAGCCCGCGCAGGAGCGCACGGAACGGCGCGTAGCCGCACTCCGCGAGCCGGTCCGGGCGCCAGGGCGGCAGACCCCAGTCCTGGCCGCGGGAGTTGAAGGCGTCCGGCGGGGCGCCGACCGAGGTGCCGGCCGCGTACAGGTCCCCGTGGGCCCAGGTGTCCGCGCCGTCGGGGTGCACGCCGACGGCGAGGTCGTGGATGAGACCGAGCGCCATGCCCGCGTCGCGCGCGGCAGCGGCGGCGGCGGCGAGCTGGGTGTCGGTGAGCCAGATCAGGCGGCTGTGGAAGTCGATGCGGTCCATCAGCTCGTGCGCGGCCCGTGCGGTGGCGGCCGACCCGGGATCGCGGAGCCCTTCGGGCCAGGCGCGCCAGTCGGGTCCGTGGCGTTCGGCGAGGGCGTACCAGGTGGCGTGCCGCTCCAGGTCGGCACCGCCCTCGGCCAGGAACGCGCAGTACGCGGCGCGCCGTCCCGGCCCGAGCGGTACGGCCCGGATCAGCTCCAGGGCCTGGGACTTGAGCTTCCACACGGCGTCCCGGTCGATCAGCGCACCCTTGCCGAGCACCGACTCCCGTAACTCCGCGGCCTGTCGGGCCAGAGCCGCGGCCCGTTCGCGGCCCTCGGGTGCGAGATAGGCGTACTCCGGTATGTCCTCGATCCGCAGATGGACGGGGTCGGGGAAGCGCCGCGAGGAGGGCCGGTACGGGGAGGGGTCCGTGGAGCCGCCGGGCGCGCCGGGGACTGCGGCGTGCAGAGGGTTGACCTGGAGGAAGTCCACGCCCAGGTCGCGGCCGGACCAGGCGGCGAGTTCGGCGAGATCGCCGAGGTCGCCCATCCCCCAGGAGCGCTGCGAGAGCAGGGAGTAGAGCTGGACGAGCAGGCCGTGACTGCGCCCCTGCGGTGCGGGGGCGCGGTCGGGGGCGACGATCAGGTGACTGGCCGAGGCACGGCGGCCGTCGGGGGTCCTCGCGTACAACCGGTGGACGCCGTACGGGAGTTGGGGCAGCTCGCCGGACCAGGACCACTCGAGGGGGTCGCCGCCCTCCTCGGAGGTGAGCACCATCCGCGTGCCGTGCGGCAGCGATCCGAAGGCCTCCGAACCGGCGACGACGGTGTCCGGCAGGGCGCGCTTGCGCCGCCGCTGGTGGACCTCGAAGACCGCACCGTCGATCGCCTCGTCGGTGGAGGTGTCCACACCGAACGCCGCGAGCGCCGCCCGCAACGCCGCCGGGGACACCGGCCGGCGCTCACCGGGCGCGGGCTCGTAGAAGGAGTCGATGCCGTACAGCACTGCGAGCTGGGCCAGGGACATCGGCGCCCCTTGGGTCGTATGCGGCCGGATACGAAGAGGTGCGGGGGTTCAGAGGAAGGAGGCGGTGCCGAACGCGGTGGGTTCGCTGGTCAGCGGCGCCTCGTCGGCGAGCGGGGGCTCGCTGGTCAGCGGCGCTTCGTCGGCCAGGGGTGGTTCGCTGGTGAGGGGTGCTTCCACGGAGAACGAGCCGTAGAGCACGGAGTCCGGGCCGGAGACCCGCGACAGGTCCGGCAGTTCCGGCAGTTCCGCGTGTTTGGACAGGGCGTCGAACAACAGCTGAGCGCTCACCCAGAGCCTCCTCGTGTGGGGGACGGTCCCCGTCGATCCACCGCTCGGGTCGTACCCGGCCGGTGTGATCGGCAGACGGACAGCCCTACCCAGCGTTTTCGGTGCCATGCGCCGAACGTGGCGCTGCTCACATTCTGCGGATCGGCGGCGAGTTGACCAGACCACGGGCGCCGACTGCGACAGAACGGAAAATCCCGGCGCGAGGGTCGACGAACAGGAGCCCCTGGAACCCCGGTTCGCAGCTTCGCCGACGTCCCGCCCAGGATCTCGCCCGGGTGGTATATAACCGGCACAACGGCCACTCGCATTGACACTGTCACCACTGCGGTGGTGGGCTCGACACCATCCGGAATCCCCGCGTCGAGGGCCGTGCGCAGCGGCTGTCGGAGTCGTGTGGGAACCAAGGAGAAGGGCGGGAGAAGCCGTGCTGGTCCGGGGTCGTAAGCGTGCGGCCGCGCTCGCCGCCGCGGTCATCGGCGGTCTGCTCGGCGGTGCGCCGGGAGCGTATGCCGAGCCGCCCGAGCCGGGCCTGACCGCTCCCGAGCGCGAGAACGACGCGGCGCTCCCCTCCGTATGGCCTCGTCCCCAGTCGCTGCGGTCCGCCGGGGCTCCCGTGCCCGTGGGCGAGCGGGTGTTCCTGCTCGCGGACGAAGCGGCCGATCCGTATGCGGTCGAAGCGCTGCGCACCCTGCTGCGGGACGCCGGCGCGCGGCAGATCACCGAGGTGCGCGACGCGGCCGAGGTGTCAGGGCCGGGGCTGCTGGTACGCGCCGGCCAGGAGCAGGGCCGTACCGGCCCGGCAGCTCTGCCCCCGCGCTCGCCCCGCTCCGGAACGGACGCCGCGCTGCGGGCCCTGAAGGTGGCCGAGCGCGGCGATCTGCCGTCCGGCGGCTATCGCATCGGGGGCGGCCGGGTCGACGGCCGGGACACGGTGGCACCCGCGGGGGGCGGCGGGGGGGGCCTCTTCCCCGCCGTGCAGACCCTGCGGCAGCTCGCGGCGGACGGGCAGTTCGCGGGGGTGCGCGTACGGGACTGGCCGGCTTCGGCGGTACGGGGCACCACCGAGGGCTTCTACGGCACCCCGTGGACCACCCAGGAGCGCCTGGAACAGCTCGACTTCATGGGCCGCACCAAGCAGAACCGCTATGTGTACGCGCCCGGCGACGACCTGTACCGGCAGGCGAAGTGGCGCGAGCCCTATCCGGCGGCGCAGCGCGCGGAGTTCAGGAAGCTGGCCGAGCGCGCCCGCGCCAACCATGTGACGCTCGCGTGGGCGGTCGCGCCGGGCCAGGCGATGTGCCTGTCCTCGGACGGCGACCTCAAGGCGCTCCTCAAGAAGATCGACTCGATGTGGGCGCTCGGCGCCCGCGCCTTCCAACTCCACTTCCAGGACGTCTCGTACAGCGAGTGGCACTGCGACGAGGACGCCGACGCCTTCGGCTCGGGACCCGAGGCCGCGGCGAAGGCGCAGGCCCGCGTGGCGAACGCGGTCGCGAAGCATCTGGCCGGGCGCCATCCGAAGGCTGCGCCGCTGACCTTGATGCCCACCGAGTACTACCAGGAGGGCTCGACCGACTACCGCGACCGGCTCGCGAAGGAGCTGAACGACGGGGTGCAGGTCGCCTGGACCGGTGTCGGTGTCGTGCCGAAGACCATCACCGGACGTGAACTGGCCGGCGCACGCCGGGTGTTCAACGGCCATGACCTGGTGACCATGGACAACTACCCGGTCAACGACTACGCCGAGGACCGGATCTTCCTCGGCCCGTACACCGGACGCGAACCCGCCGTGGCCACCGGTTCGGCGGCGCTGCTCGCCAATGCGATGCAGCAGCCCACGGCCTCGCGTATCCCGCTGTTCACGGCCGCCGACTACGCGTGGAACCCGAGGGCGTACCGGCCCGGGGAGTCCTGGCGTGCGGCGATCGCCGATCTCGCGGGCACCGACGCCGAGGAGCGCGAGGCGGTGGCCGCCCTGGCCGGCCATGACGCCTCGTCCGTGCTCGGCGGCCGGGAGTCGGCGTATCTGCGGCCGCTGATCGAGGAGTTCTTCCAGGCGCGCTCCGCGGCGGACGAGCCTCGCCTCGACGAGGCGGCACGCCGGCTCTCCGCAGCGTTCTCCGTCATGCGGCAGACCCCCGGCCGCCTCGGCGACACGGATCTCGGGCGCGAAGTGGGGCCGTGGACCGAGCAGTTGGGGCGCTACGGCGAGGCGGGCGAACTGGCCGTCGAGCTCCTGCTCGCGCAGGCGCGCGGGCAGGGCGAGGACGCCTGGCGCTCGGCGCGGCGGCTCGAGTCCCGGCGCACCGCCCTGAAGTCCGGGCAGGTGACGGTCGGCGAGGGTGTGCTCGACGCGTTCCTCGACCGGGCCCAGGAGGAGGCCGCGGCCTGGACGGGCGCCGACCGCGCGCCCTCGCGCACGGACGCGAAGGACGCGAAGGACTCCAAGGCCCCGGTGGAGCGCCCGGACAAGGACCGCCTGGAACTCCCCCGTCCGCGCCCGCTCGACGCGGTGACCGTCATGACGGTGCCGGGCACGCGCGGCACCCTGCAGGCCCATGCCCCCGGCAAGGGCTGGCGATCGCTCGGCGAGGTGTCGGAGAGCGGCTGGACGGAGGCGCGCGGGCTGCCGGACGAGCCGGTGGACTCGCTGCGCGTGCTGTGGCAGGGCGAGGCGGGCCGGGTGGAACACCTCGTCCCCTGGTACGCCGACGGCCCGTCCGCCGCCCTGGAGCTCTCCCGCGGCGAACTCGACGTGGAGATCGGCGGCGCTCCCCAGCGCATCGCGGCCCGCCTCACCTCCCGGCGCCCGGACGCGGTGAGCGGCCGGGTCACGGCGGAGCCCCCGGCCGGCGTCGAGGTGCGCACCCCGGTCTCCTCGACGCTGCCGCGAGGCACCCGGCGGGACGTGCCGGTGGAGATCAAGGTGCCGGCCGGCACACCCTCGGGGACGTACGAGATTCCGGTGAAGTTCGGCTCGCAGACCAGGACGTTGACCGTACGGGCGCATCCCCGCGTGGCCGGCCAGGATCTGGCCCGCACCGCGAAGGCCACGTCCTCGGGCGACGAGACCCCGGACTTCCCCGCGGCGGACGCCAACGACGGTGATCCGCACACCCGTTGGTCATCGCTCGTCGAGGACGGCCAGTGGTGGCAGATGAAACTCGCCTCGCCGGCCCGCGTCGGCCAGGTGGTCCTCACCTGGCAGGACGCCCACGCCTCCCGCTACCGGATCCAGGTCTCCTCCGACGGCCGCGTCTGGCGTACGGCCGCGACCGTGCGCGACGGGCGGGGCGGACGCGAGGCGGTGGGGCTCGATGCGCGGGATGTGCGCTTCGTGCGGGTGCAGATGGACGAGCGGGCCACCGAGTACGGGGTGTCGCTGTGGTCGGTGGAGGCTTACGCGGCCGCCGAGTAGCCGGCGCCTCACCCCGAATCACCCTTGTTTGTCCCGGTCTTGAGCGGAACGTCGTCTCTCACTTCCCGTCTCATTCTCGCCAGCTATTCACTGAGTACATATAGCCGGTACATAGTGGAGCCATGAGCACCCGCCACGTCCTGCTCGGCCTGCTCACCGCGGGCCCGAGTCACGGCTACGACCTCAAGCGACGCCATGACGAGCGCTTCCCGCAGGCGCGTCCGCTGGCGTACGGGCAGGTCTACACCACACTGCAGCGGCTCGTACGGGACGGTCTCGCGGAGGTCGAGGGCACGGACGCCGACGGCGGTCCGGAGCGCACGCACTACCGCTCGACCGACAAGGGCTCCGTCGAACTCGCCCACTGGCTGGGCGAGATCGCGCCCCCCGCGCCCTTCGTCACCAATGACATCTTCGCCAAGGTCGTCGTCGCGATCCTCGCCGAGGCGGCCGGCGAACCCGCCGACCCGGCCGCGTATCTGCGCGCTCAGCGCACCGCCCACATGGCGCGGATGCGGGAGCTGACGGCCCTGAAGACCGCGCCGGGGGCGGATCTCGCGACGGTGCTCTCCGCCGATTACGCGCTCAGCCATCTCGACGCCGATCTGCGCTGGATGACCACCACCGCCGGCCGGCTCGCCGCTCTCACCGAGGAGATCAGGAACGTATGACCGCATCGACAGCGCCCTTGATCACCGCACGCGGACTCGAGAAGGCGTACGGAAGGACCGACGCCCTGCGCGGCGCCTCGCTCACCCTCGGCGCCGGCGAGATCCTCGCCGTCACCGGCGCGAGCGGGAGCGGCAAGTCGACGCTGCTGCACTGCCTCGCGGGGATCGTCACGCCCGACTCGGGCAGCGTGCGCTATGACGGGAAGCAGGTGGAGAACCTGTCCGAGGCGCAGCGGACGGAGCTGCGCCGGACCGACTTCGGGATCCTGTTCCAGTTCGGCCAGTTGATCCCCGAGCTGTCGGCGATCGACAACGTCGCGCTGCCGCTGCTGCTCGCGGGGGTTCGTCGCTCTGCCGCGCATCAACAGGCCGCCGACTGGCTGGGGAAGTTCGGGGTGTACGGACAGGCACGGCTGCGGCCCGGCGAGATGAGCGGCGGGCAGGCGCAACGCGTCTCCCTGGCACGGGCGTTGGTGACCGGGCCGAAGGTGGTCTTCGCCGACGAGCCGACGGGCGCCCTGGACACGCTGACCGGGGAGCAGGTGATGACCACGCTGGTGCAGTCGGCCCGCGAGAGCGGCTGCGCGGTCGTGCTCATCACCCATGACGCCCAGGTGGCCGCGTACGCGGACCGTGAACTGGTGCTGCGCGACGGCGTGGTGAAGGCCGACGAGCCGTGGGCCGCGGAGCACTTCGGCACGGCGGAGGCGCGCGGCAATGACTGAGCTCACTCCCGTACGCGACCTCCTGACGAAGCCCGTGCGAGCGGGGCTGCTGGGCAACATCCGGCTCGCGACGACTCTGCTGCGCGGTTCCAACCGCCGGGAGTGGTGGCGGATCGGACTCACCGGGCTCGCGTCGCTGTTGGCCACGGTGTTCGCGCTCACCGCGATCCTGGTGGCGTCGATCACCTGGGATGCCCATATACAGGGCGGTACCGAGGCCATGCCCGCGACCGACCGCTACAGCATCCCCGTCCTCAACGACCCCGGTGTGCGCCCCGGTTTCGCCTTCGCCATCGCCATGCTGCTCGTGCCCGTGCTCGGCTTCCTCGCCCAGACCACGCGGGTCGGCGCCGTCCATCGCGACCGCAGGTTCGCGAACCTGCGGCTCGCGGGCGCCACACCCCGGCAGGTCCGTTCGCTCGCGGCCGTCGAGGCCGGGCTGACCTGTCTGGCCGGGGCGGTGGCGGGGCTGCTGCTCTTCCTCGGTGTGCACGCCCTGTTCGGACGGCTCCAGTCCGGCGACCGCGTGCTGGACTGGCCCAGCGACGTGGCCGTCGCCTGGCCCGCCGCCCTCGCCGTGACCCTCGCCGTCCCGCTGGCCGTCACGCTCCTGAGCATCCTGGTGCTGCACCGCGTCGTGACGTCACCGCTCGGGGTGGTGCGCCGGGCACGCAGGCAGCGCAGCCGCGGCTTCTACGTGGTGTTCGTGCTGTGCACGGCCGGCGCGTACGTGACGGTGCAGGTCGGCCTGCAGGCGGACCTCGTGAGCGCGCTCTTCCCGGTGCTCGCCCTGGTGTCCGTCGTGCTCGTGGGCGTCGGCGCGGTGGCCTCCGCGTCCGCCTTCGCCCGGTCGATGGGCGGCGCCCTGCTCAAGCGCGCCCAGCGGCCCGACGTGCTGATCGCGGCCGGCCGGCTCAAGGCCGACCCCTGGGCCTCGGCCCGTATCCACGGCACCCTGCTCCTGGTCACCGTGGCCGGGGTGATCCTCGTCGGTGTCCGCGCCATGATCCTGAGCGAGGTCGGAAGCCAGAACGACGACGGCTACTACTCCAGCGGCATCAACCTGATCGCCGCCGCCCTGCTCGTCGCCACCGTCATCGCGCTGCTCGCCCTGCTCACGGGCACTGCGGAATCGCTGATCACCCGGCGCCGTGCCCTCGCCGCGCAGTCCGCGGCGGGTGTTCCGCAGGCGGTGCTGCGCCGGGCGGTCCTCCTGGAGACCGCCCTGCCGCTCGCCCCCGCCATGCTGGTCGCGGGCGTCGGCGGAGTGGCCCTCTACGTCGGGTACGGCGGCTTGATGGGACGGCCGCTGCCGCTGCTCTCGTCACTGCTCGTGCCGGTCGGTGTGTACGTCGCGTGCCTGCTGACCACCGCCTGCACCCTGCCGTTGCTGCGGCGCACGCTGCATCCGGCGGAACTGCGGTTCGAGTGATCATCGCGCCCGAGGGGATGCGGAGAACTGTCGCGGTCACGGGTTTCTCCGCGCCCACGGCGAGCGCCTGCACCAACTCGAACTGGTCGTCAGGAACAACGGATCCGCCGTGGCGCAGGTCGAGTTCCACCCGTCGGACGAGGTGCTCTGCGTCTACGACGGCAAGAACGCACAGAGGAGTGTGTGCCCGCCCCGTAGACGGAGGCGGGCACACAAAAACCCGGATCGAAGATCAGGCAGAGATGCCGTCGATCCGGGCCATCGCATCGTCCGCGCCATATGGCTGCAGGTACGGCAGCCAGCGCGGGTCCCTATGCCCGGTGCCGATGATGCGCCAGGCAAGACCGGTGGGCGGGGCCGGTTTGTGGCGCAGCCGCCAGCCGATCTCGACCAGGTGGCGGTCCGCTTTGACGTGGTTGCAGCGCCGGCATGACGCCACCACGTTGTCCCAGGCGTGGCGGCCGCCGCGGCTTTTGGGGATCACGTGGTCGACGCTGGTTGCGACGCCACCGCAGTAGGCACAGCGTCCGCCGTCACGGGCGAACAGAGCGCGCCGGGTGAGCGGAACGGGCCCCCGATAGGGGACCCGGACGAAGCGCTTCAGCCGGACGACGCTGGGGGCTGGGATGGTGCGAGTGGCACTGTGCAGGAAAGCGCCGGATTCCTCGAGGCACATGGCCTTGTTCTCAAGGACGAGGATGAGCGCGCGGCGGAGCGGTACGACGCCGAGCGGCTCGTACGACGCGTTGAGGACCAGGACATGCGGCACCGATGCCTCCTAATACGCCGGCGGCGCGTGGCTCGCGCCGGGACGATCTGTAGCCAGTCTCCCCTCATGGCTGGTCGAAGCGCCACCATGTCCCGGTAACGGGCTCGGAGTGTTTTCGACCACACCGAGTACATCCCCAGGTGAGGCACGTCTCTCCCCTCCGTATGGCAACGATCCAGGCGCAATGCCCCGTTAGTGTTATTGGTCTGCCCGCGCACACCGCCGACGCTGTCCGGCGGGCAGACCGCTACACGTGGAGGTTCCTGCCGTGCTCTTGTCCGCTCTCGCGGCCGCCGACCCCAGCGCGCCGCCGTCGATCCAGGACGCCCAGGAGAAGGCGGAGAACGCCGCCGGCTGGGTCGAGGAGAACTGGTCGACCTGGCTGGCCGTCGGGCTGCGGGTGCTGCTGATCCTGGTGATCGCGACGGTGCTGCGGCATTTCATCCGCAAGGCGATCACCAAGTTCATAGAACGGATGAACCGCACCGCCCCGGCCCTCGACGGCACCGCGTTCGGCGGTCTCCTGGTGAACGCCGAGCGGCGGCGGCAGCGGTCCGAGGCGATCGGCTCCGTGCTGCGGTCGGTGGCGTCCTTCGTGATCCTCGGGACCGCGGCGCTGATGATCCTCGGCGCGTTCGAGATCGATCTGGCGCCCCTGCTCGCCTCGGCGGGTGTCGCGGGTGTGGCGCTCGGTTTCGGTGCGCGCAACCTCGTGACCGACTTCCTGTCCGGCGTCTTCATGATCATCGAGGATCAGTACGGGGTCGGTGACTCCATCGACGCGGGCGTGGCCTCCGGCGAGGTCATCGAGGTCGGCCTGCGCGTGACCAAGCTGCGCGGTGACAACGGCGAGATCTGGTACGTGCGCAACGGCGAGGTCAAGCGGATCGGGAACCTGTCGCAGGGCTGGGCCACCGCCATGGTCGATGTGTCGGTGCGGCCGGACGAGGACCTGGAGAAGGTGCGCGCCAAGCTCGTCGAGGTCGGCGAGGAGCTGGCCAAGGAGGAGCCCTGGAACGAGCGGCTCTGGGGGCCGGTCGAGGTGCTCGGGCTCGATGCCGTGTATCTGGACTCGATGGTCGTACGGGTCTCCGCGAAGACCATGCCGGGCAAGGCGCTCGGGGTCGAGCGGGAACTGCGCTGGCGGATCAAGCAGGCCTTCGACGCGGCGGGGATCAGGATCGTGGGCGGGGTGCCGCCGGTCGCCTCGGAGGACGCGGGTCCGGACCCGGCCGCGGGGGTCGCCGCGCCGTCCGCCTACGCGTCGCCCACGTCACCGCAGTCGGTCGCGGCGACACCGATCGCTCCGCCGCCGAACTTGGCGAAGTAGCCGGCCGCATCGGCGAGGGCCATGAGGTGGGAGTGGCCTGGGGGTTCTGGGGCTCCTGTTCGTCGCCCCGGCACAGCAACCGAAGGGGCCGTACCGGAAGGTTCGGCCCCTTTCGTGTTGCCCGTAACGAGTTGGTCTCCCCGCCGGCCGCGACCCTTGACGTCCCCCGGCCCCCCGCTGCTAACTTCCCCATAAGCGATAGGAAACCTTCCTAACAGACAGCTGGGTACCGTCCCTGCCGTCACGAGCAGGGCTGTACGAGGGGGCACCATGGCCGGGACCACACCGGGGACTCCGCGCGTGCTGCGGGCGATGAACGACCGTGCCGCGCTCGATCTGCTCCTGGAGCACGGCCCTCTGTCCCGTACGAAGATCGGCAAGCTGACCGGCCTGTCCAAGCCCACCGCCTCGCAGCTGCTCGCACGGCTCGAGGCCTCGGGCCTCGTCGTGCAGACCGGCACGAGCGAAGGCCGCCCGGGCCCCAACGCCCAGCTGTACGCCGTGCACGCGGGCGCCGCCCATGTCGCCGGACTCGATGTCACCCCCGGCCGGATCCTCGCCGGGATCGCCGACATCACCGGCGCCACGGTCGGGCAGTTCGAGCTGGCCACCCCCGGCCGCACGGGCCGTTCTGAACCGGGCGGGGTACGGCAGCAGCTGCTCAAGGCCCTCGACGGCGCCGCGAAGGCCGCCGGGCTCGCCCGCTCGGACCTGCACCGCGTCGTCATCGGCACCCCCGGCGCCTTCGACCCCAACACCGGCCGCCTTCGCTACGCCCACCACCTGCCGGGCTGGCACTCCCCCGACCTCCTCGACGAGCTCGCGGCCGCGCTGCCGATGCCCGTCGAGTACGAGAACGACGTGAATCTCGCGGCCGTCGCCGAGCAGCGGCTCGGCGCGGCGCGGGAGCACGAGAACTTCGTGCTCCTGTGGAACGAGGAAGGCATCGGCGCCGCCCTCGTCATCAACGGCCGCCTGCACCGCGGCTGGACCGGCGGCGCCGGCGAGCTGGGCTTTCTGCCCGTGCCCGGTACGCCGCTGGTACGCCAGGTCGCCAAGACCGGCAGCGGCGGTTACCAGGAGCTGGCCGGTGCGCAGGCCGTCCCCCGTATCGCCAAATCGCTCGGTATCGAAGGGGCTTCCGAGCGCACTCCGCACGCGCGGGCCGCGGCCGCGCTCCTGACCCGCGCGTCCGCCGACCCCACCGACGCACGCCACGCCGAACTGCTCCACCAGACCGCGCACCGGATCGCCACCGGTCTGTCCTCGGTCGTGGCCGTGCTCGACCCCGAACTCATCGTCCTGTCCGGCGGGTTGATGACCGCCGGCGGTGAGGCGCTGCGTGCGCTGATCCAGGCCGAACTCGCCGAGCTGGCCGCGTCACGGCCGCAGCTCGTGCTCGGCGAGGTGCAGCAACAGCCCGTTCTGCGCGGGGCGTTGGAGAGCGCGCTCGCCGACACCCGCGACGAGGTCTTCGACACCTCGCGCTGACCCACAGCACCGCGCTCCACGACACCGCACTGAACAGCACCCGCTCCACAGCACCCCGCTCCACAGCACAGCATCCACACCTCCGGCACTCAGCCCTGCCCTGCCCTGGGAGACACCGTCATGCCCAAAAGCCGAAAGATCACCGCTGCTGCAGCGGTGGCCTCGATATCCCTGCTCGCCTCCGCCTGCGTCGGCTCGTCCGACAACGGCGCGAACGACGACCCGGACGCCAAGACCACGCTGACCTTCTGGCACGGCTGGACCGCGCCCAGCGAGGTGAAGGCGATCGCGGAGAACGTGAAGGCCTTCGAGAAGGCGCACCCGAACATCAAGGTCAAGGTCGTCAAGGGGCTGACCGACGACAAGATCAACCAGGCGCTCAGGGCCGGTGGTTCGAACGCCCCGGACGTCGTCTCGTCCTTCACCACGGACAACGTCGGCCGCTTCTGCTCCTCCAACGCCTTTGCCGATCTGAAGCCCTTCCTCGACAAGGCGAAGATCGACCCGGCGAAGACCTTCCTGCCGCAGATGGCCAAGTACACCGAGCACAACGGCAAGCGCTGCGCGGTGCCGCTGCTCGGGGACGCGTACGGCCTCTACTACAACAAGGACGCGTTCAAGGAGGCCGGCATCACCGAGCCGCCGAAGACGCTCTCCGAGTTCGACAAGGTGGTCAAGAAGCTCACCAAGACCAAGGGCGACGGCTTCGAGCGCCTCGGCTTCATGCCCAGCTACCTCGGATACGAGACGACGGTCGAGCACTACGGTTCGCAGTTCGGCGTGCAGTACCTGGACGGCGCGGGCAAGTCCAACACCGCCAAGGACCCGGCGGTGAAGGCCATGCTGAAGTGGCAGAAGAACCTGGTCGACGACCTGGGCGGGGCCGCGAAGCTGAACAAGTTCCGCACCTCGCTCGGTGACGAGTGGGGCCCCAAGCACCCGTTCCACACCGGCCAGCTCGCCATGCAGCTGGACGGTGAGTGGCGCGGCAAGATGGCCGCCGACGCGGATCTGGACTTCGAGATCGGCGCGGCGCCCTTCCCCGTCCCGGACGACCAGGTCGCCGACTACGGCAAGGGCTATCTGTCCGGCACGATCCTCGGGATCGCCAACACCAGCGCGAAGAAGAACGCCGCCTGGGAGCTGGTGAAGTACCTGTCCACGGACACCGACGCGGTGGTCTCCTTCGCCAACGCGATCCACAACGTGCCCTCCACGCAGGAGTCCATCAAGTCACCGAAGCTGAACAGCGACCCGGTCTACCGCACGTTCGTCGACATCGCCCAGCACCCCAAGTCCTCGCACGCCCCCTCGTCGGTCAACGGCGGCGCGTTCCTGCTGACGCTGCAGGACTACGCGCTGAAGTACGAGAAGGGCACGGAGAAGGACGCGGACGCCCTGTTGCGGAAGAACGACCAGCAGGTCGACAAGGACAACGAGCAGGCCGGCTGAGGAAGATGAGCACCGTCCCGTACGGGCTGAGGACGAAGCGCAGGCGTGCTGCGCTTCGTACCCTCGGCTTCCTCTCGCCCTGGCTGATCGGCCTCACGGTCTTCTTCCTCTACCCCCTCATCTCCACCGTCTACTTCTCCTTCATGAAGTACGACGGGTTCACGGCCCCGACCTGGGTGGGCCTGAAGAACTGGGCGTACGTCCTGCAGGACAACCCGTTCTTCTGGCCGGCCCTGCGCAACACCCTGTGGCTGATGGTCGTGATGGTGTCGCTGCGGGTGGTCTTCGGTCTGGGCATCGGTCTGCTCATCACGAAGATCAAGACGGGGGCGGGCTTCTTCCGCACTCTGTTCTTCCTGCCGTTCCTGGCCCCGCCCGTCGCGGCGACGATGTCCTTCGTCTTCCTGCTCAACCCGGGTACGGGACCGGTGAACACGCTGCTCGACACGATCGGGATCGAGGGCCCCCAGTGGTTCAACGACCCGTCCTGGTCGAAGCCCTCGCTGACCATCCTCGCGCTGTGGTGCGTCGGCGACCTCATGGTCATTTTCATGGCCGCGCTGCTCGACGTACCGAAGGAGCAGTACGAGGCGGCGGAGCTCGACGGCGCGAACGCCTGGCACCGCTTCCGCTACGTGACGCTGCCGAACATCTCGCCGATCGTGCTGTTCTCGGTGGTCTGCGGAGTGATCGCGACGATGCAGTACTACACGGAGCCGCTGGTCGCGGCGAAGGTGGCGAGCGGGGTGATCGGCGGCTCGGGCCAGCAGTTCGAACCCGGCTATCCCGACAAGTCCACGCTCACGGTGCCGCAGGTGATCTACAACCTGGGCTTCCAGCGCTTCGACACCGGCGCGGCCTGTGTGGTGGCGCTCGTGCTCTTCGTGCTCGCCATGGCGTTCACGGCGCTGCTGATGCGCCGGCGCAGCGGCTTCCTTTCGGCGGAGGACTGAGATGACCGACACGACCCTCGCCCCCGTGAAGGCACCGGCGCCCGCTCCCCGCATCCAGACCGCGGCAGGCCGAACGGCCAAGCGGAAGGCGGCACTTGAGTGGGTGGCCGTGCACTCGCTCGCGCTCGCGGTCGGCCTGTTCTTCCTGCTCCCGTTCGTCTTCGTCTTCCTGACCGCGGTGATGAGCGACGACCAGGCGCTCACCCGCGATCTGTGGCCGAAGACCTGGGAGTGGGGCAACTTCGGCACGGTCTGGGAGACGCCGGGCTTTCTGACCTGGTGGAAGAACACCCTCCTGTACGCGGGTCTCGGCACCCTGCTCGCGATCTGCAGCAGCCTGCCGGTCGCGTACGCGCTCGCCAAGTTCCGCTTCCGCGGGCGCAACGTGATGATGATGGCCGTGATCGCGGCGATGATGCTGCCGCCGCAGGTGGTCATCGTGCCGATGTACCTGTTCTGGGCCAAGCAGCTCGATCTGGCCGGGACCCTGTGGCCGCTGATCATCCCGATGGGCTTCGGCAACGCCTTCACGATCTTCCTGCTGCGGCAGTTCCTGCTCACGATCCCCCGTGAGTACACGGAGGCCGCGAAGATCGACGGCTGCGGGGAGTTCCGGACGCTGATCCGTGTGGTGGTGCCGATGTGCAAGCCGGCCATCTCGGCGGCCGCGCTCTTCCACTTCTTCTACTCGTGGAACGACTACTTCGGACCGCAGATCTACGCCTCGGAGAACCCGGCCGCGTGGACCCTGAGTTACGGCCTGGAGTCCTTCAAGGGCGCGCACCAGACGGACTGGAACCTCACCATGGCGGCGACCGTTCTCGTCATGGCGCCCGTGATCTTCCTCTTCTTCTTCGCCCAGAAGGCATTCGTCGAGGGCGTCACCTTGACCGGAGTGAAAGGCTAAGCGCTGTGAAGCTCGCAGTAGTGGGGGGCGGCTCCACGTACACCCCCGAACTCATCGATGGATTCGCCCGGTTGAGAGAGGTCCTGCCGATCGAGGAGCTCGTGCTCGTCGATCCGGCGGCCGAGCGTCTGGAGCTGGTCGGGGGCCTGGCCCGCCGCATCTTCGCCAAGGTGGGCCATCCCGGCCGGATCGTCACCACCTCCGACCTGGACGCGGGAGTCGAGGGCGCCGACGCGGTGCTGCTCCAGCTGCGCGTCGGCGGGCAGGCGGCCCGCAATCAGGACGAGACCTGGCCGCTGGAATGCGGCTGCGTCGGCCAGGAGACCACGGGCGCGGGCGGCCTGGCGAAGGCTCTGCGGACCGTGCCGGTGGTGCTCGACATCGCCGAACGCGTCCGCCGCACCAATCCGGACGCCTGGATCATCGACTTCACCAACCCGGTGGGGATCGTGACCCGCGCCTTGCTGCAGGCCGGGCACAAGGCGGTCGGGCTGTGCAATGTGGCCATCGGCTTCCAGCGCCGCTGGGCCTCGGCGCTCGGCGTCACACCCTCCCAAGTCCATCTGGACCACGTGGGGCTGAACCACCTCACCTGGGAGTTCGGTGTACGCATCGGGGGCCCCGAGGGCGAGAACGTGCTGCCGAAGATCCTGGCCGAGGGCGGCGACGAGCTCGCGGACATGCTGAAGCTGCCGCGCTCGGTCCTCGACCGCCTCGGCGTCGTGCCCTCGTACTACCTGCGCTACTTCTACGCACACGACGAGGTCGTACGGGAGCTGGGCACCAAGCCGTCCCGGGCGGCCGAAGTCGCGGAGATGGAACGGCAGTTGCTGGCCATGTACGGCGACCCGGCGCTCGACGAGAAGCCCGAGCTGCTCGCCAAGCGCGGCGGCGCGTACTACTCGGAGGCGGCCGTGGACCTCGCGGCCTCGCTGCTCGGCGGCGGCGGATCGCCGCACCAAGTGGTCAACACGTACAACAACGGGACGCTGCCCTTCCTGCCGGACGACGCGGTGATCGAGGTGCAGGCGCAGGTGGGCCGCGACGGCGCGACACCGCTCGCGGTGCCCGCGCTCGACCCGCTGTACTCGGGCCTGATCTCGCATGTCACCGCGTACGAGGACCTGGCCCTTCAGGCAGCCCTGCACGGCGGCCGCGACCGGGTCTTCAAGGCGCTCCTCGCCCATCCCCTCATCGGCCAGTACGACGCGGCCGAAGGCCTCACGGACCGCCTGATCGCACACAACCGGGAGCATCTCGCGTGGGCCTGACGGCAAGTGTGCTCGCCATCGACGCGGGCAACAGCAAGACCGATGTCGCGGTGGTCGGCGAGGACGGCACGGTCCTCGGGACCGCCCGCGGCGGAGGGTTCCAGCCGCCCCGGGTGGGCGTAGGGGCCGCGATGGACGCCCTGTCCGTGCCGGTCACCAAGGCCCTGGACGAGGCCGGCGTGACATCGGTGTCACTGGTGTCCGCCTGCCTGGCGAACGCCGATCTCCCGGTCGAGGAACGGGAGTTGACCGCTGCCGTCGCCGCCCGCGGCTGGGGTGGTGCGGCACTGGTCCGCAACGACACCTTCGCGATCCTGCGGGCCGGCGTGGACACGCCCCTCGGCGTGGCGGTGGTCTGCGGCGCGGGCATGAACTGCGTCGGCATGACCCCCGACGGGCGCACCGCCCGCTTCCCCGCGATCGGCCGTATCTCCGGTGACTGGGGCGGCGGTTGGGGCCTCGCGGAGGAGGCCCTGTGGTTCGCGGCGCGCGCCGAGGACGGCCGGGGCGACCCGACGGACCTGGCCCGCACCCTGCCCGGGCACTTCGGCCTTCCCACGATGTACGCGCTGATCGAGGCGCTGCATCTGGACCGGATCCCGATGGCGCGCCGCCATGAGCTGACGCCGGTGCTCTTCGCCACGGCGGCGGCGGGCGATGCGGTGGCCCGGTCGATCGTGGACCATCTGGCCGACGAGGTCCTCGCGATGGTGACGGTGGCCCTGCGCCGCCTCGACCTGCTGTCGACACCGGCGCCCGTAGTCCTGGGCGGGAGCGTGCTGGCGGCCCGGCATCCCCTCCTGGACACGGGGATCCGCGAACGCCTGGCCGCGGCGGCCCCGCTGGCACAGGCCCATGTGGTCACCGCCCGGCCCGTGTTGGGGGCTGCGCTCCTCGGCCTTGATCAGCTGAGAGCGCCGGCCGAAGTGGCGGCCCGGGTACGGCAGTTCTACGAAGGCCCCGGCTCCAGGCCCGCCGCGGCGGCGCCTGTGCCCCAATCCGTATCGACGGATTGAGCGAGAGGGTCCGTGCTCGAGCCGCGTCGCAGCGGCCCGACACGGACCCTCGAAATACCTCTCGATGCGATCCCTCGAAGCGGTCCCTCGATGCGGTCCCTCGAACCGGTCCGAATTCATCTCCTTCAGCCGCCCGAACTAGGACAGAAGGTGTCCGCAATGGGTTCTACGGTGGTCTCATCAACCGAACGAAGGAGCTCGAACCATGACCTTTCTGGTCGCAGGCGCAAGCGGTTCCGTAGGCCGTCGGATCGTCGAGCAGCTGCTGGCGAAGGGTGTGCGGGTACGCGCTCTGACCCGTGACCCGGCGCGGACGTCCTTTCCGGAGGGTGTCGAGGTCGTTCGGGGCGATCTCACCGACCCGGACAGTCTGGCCCCGGCCTTCGAGGGCGTCACCGGGGTGCACCTGATCACCTTCGGCGGCGCCACGTTCGCACCCCTGGAGACCGGCCCGCAGATCGTGGCGCTCGCCGAGAAGGCGGGGGTACGGCGGATCACCGTGCTGCACGGCGGAGGTCCGACCCCGCTGGAGGACACGGTCAAGGCGTCCGGCATCGACTGGACGGTGGTGATGCCGGTCGAGTTCATGTCCAACGCCCTGGAGTGGGCGGACGCCATCCGCACGGCCGACGAGGTCCGCGAACCGTTCGTCGACCGGCTCAGCGCGATGGTGCACGAGGCGGACATCGGCGCGGTGGCGGCCGAGGCGCTGGTCTCGCCCGGGCACGCCGGACAGTCGTATGTGGTCACCGGGCCGCAGGTCCTCACCCTCCAGGACAAGGTGTCGGCCCTCGCGGCGGCCCGTGGGCGCGCCATCGAACTGGTGGAGCTGAGCGAGGCGCAGGCGCGGGAGCAGTGGGCCGCGCAGGGACTGCCGGCGGAGACGATCGAGTTCCTGGTGATGGTGTACGGGGACACGCCCGAAGAGGGGCGGACGGTGACCGACGTCGTGCAGCGGGTCACGGGCCGCCCGGCCCGGACGTTCACCGAGTGGGCGGCGGAGCACGCGGACGCGTTCCGCGCCTGAGGACGCGAACGGTGACTGAGGACGCGAGCCGTGCCTGCGGACGCGTTCCCGCGCCTGAGGACGCGTTCCGTACCTGAGGACGCGAACCGACGCTCCTGAGAAGGCATGAAAGCGAGGGGTGCCCCCCGGATTCCGGGAGGCACCCCTCGCCCGTCCGCTTCCCTAGTCGTTCCAGCCCGGCCACGGCGGCGCGTAGGAGCACCAGTCATCGGGGCAGCCCACCTTGAACGCCCGCGTGACCGTCTCCGTGACGGACGTGCCGTCCGAAGCCGTGCCCGTCACGCGCAGCGACACACGCGACGGGGCCAGACCCGGGACCTCGACGTCCCAGGCGCCGCCGCGGGCGCGGGAGACGGCGGCGGGCGACCAGGTCGCGCCGTCGTCCGTGGAGTACTCCACGGTGACCCGGTTGACCGGCGCCCCGCGCGACCCCGCCTGGTACGGGAAGGACACCCCGAACCCGAACGGCCGCTCGGCGGCGAAGGAGTTGTCCCCGTCCATGGCGGACATGTCGTACCGCACGTCGAGCAGCGGCACCGCCCGCGACGAGGCCGTGCGCCCCGACCGGAACGTCCAGGTGTCGCTGACCTTCGTGCCGAGGAACCACGAGGGGTCGTCCCGCTCGGCCGTCGCGGTCAGCGTGTACCGGTCCGACCTGGCCGGCAGGTCGAACAGGCCGCGCCCGCCGTAGCCGTTGCGGCCGACCAAGTCGCCGTCGGAGTCCCGCAGTTCGGTGCTGCCGGAGTCGATCACGGCCGGCGACTCGCTGCGGTGTCCGGCCGCGTCCGAGAACATCGGCACGTCCACCCGCAGCCTGTCCCGGTCACGCGCGACGGGCGTACGGCCTTCGAGGGTGGTCACCCCGAGCGCGGGCCCGAACGGCCCGGACAGCCAGTTGTCGGCGCCCTTGCTCCCCGCCTTGTACACGGTCGGCGCGGAGTACTGGGCCCCGAGCGCACCCGCCTCGTCACTGGCGTACTCGAAGGTCGCCGTCGTCCAGGGCAGTCCGGGTGTGTAGTGCCCGGTGAACCGGTGCGGCGCCCGCACGACCGTCTGCTGCTGCGCGAGCACGACACCCTCGTACGTCACCCAGCCGTACACACCCTTGGGGTCGTTGGGGTACCCGGTGGTGCGCTGGCTGTGCGCGACGGAGGCGAGGTCCGCCTTGCGGTCCGTCCACCGCGCGCCGCCCGGCACCCCGTCCTCCCAGTGGTGGAAGGTGAAGTAGACGTCGTCGGCGTTGCGCTTGCCGACGATCTCCATCCGCACCGGTCCGTCCGCGAGCCGCTCCCGCAGCAGGGTCGGTCCGGGCTCCTGCGTGACCAGGAGGTTCTCGCCCTCCTCGGCGTCGATCCACGTACCGGAGAAGATCACCGCGGCCGGCTTCTCGGCCATGATCGCCTGGTAGCGGCGGGTGCGTTCGGCGCCGGGCGCCTCGCGTTCCGGCGTGAACAGCACGATCTTGTCCGCGAGTTCGAGCCCGGTGAGGTCCTTGCCCGTGCCGGCGTCCGCGACCTCGCCCTCGACGTCCCAGTCGATACGGGCGTAGAAGTACGGGTTGACGCGGATGTTCAGCGGCTTGTCACCGAGGGTCGTGGCGCGAAGCAGCGGCTCCGCCCAGGTGCCGCCCGCGAAGTACGTCAGGCCGTCCATCCGCGCGCTCTGCACGGTGTACGCCTTGAACTGGCCGTCGAAGATCGGCGTGAGCAGTCCCGTGGGACCCGTGCCGGTGTCGGACACCAGACCCTGCGTGGAACCGCCCGGCACCACCTGCGCCTTGGGGTCGTCGACGCCGAGGTCCACCGGCTTCGCGTCCGAGACGTCGACGGTGACCGCCTTGTCCCCGTCGAGCTTCACGTGCTCGGCGAGCGTGACGGTGGACATGGCGGTGGTCTCGCCGTTGCCGGCGTTGCGGTACTCCCAGACGTCCGCGAGCAGCCGATAGCTGCCCTTGGGCAGCGTGACCTGCTCGCTGCCGGTGGTGAAGCCCACGATGTCGGAGGCGCCGGTCTTCTCGTTCTGCCACACCACGTGGGTGTACGTACGGCTCACACCGTCGCGCAGGCCCCCCGGCGCGAGCGTCAGGGTCGCGCTGTCGGGCTCGGCCTGGACGCCGACGGGGGTGCGCACCCGGCTGCCGTCGCTGCCGCGCGCGGTGATCCAGGCGCTGTGCGTGCCGCTCCCGGCGCGGTCGGCGTCGATACGGACCGCGACCTTCGCGCTGCCGCCGGCGGGCACGGTCACCCGGCGCTCGGCGAGACTCACGGGTGCCCGGCCGTCGACGTCCACGCTCAGACGGACGTCCCTCGTACCGGAGTTGCGGTACGTCACCTCCCGCGTGACGTCCTGCGCGTCAGACCCCTGGAGGTTCGCGGAGACGGCGGCCGGGGACGCCGTGACGCGCGCGTCGAGCGCGTCCGGGATGTCCACACTGCCCGCGCCCTGCTCGTACACGGAGGCCTCGCGCACCGCGTCCGCGCTGCCGACGAGCGCCGCCTTCAGCTGCTGCGCGTCCCATTCGGGGTGCTTCTGCTTGAGGATGGCCGCGGCGCCCGCGACATGCGGGGTGGCCATCGACGTACCGCTCAGGGTGACGTAGCCGTCGTTGCCGGAGGCGTCCTCGTGGGTGCCCTTGGCGCGCGCGGCCAGGATCTCGCTGCCGGGCGCGGTGATCTCGGGCTTCACGCCGGCGTCGATCAGCGAGGGGCCCTGGGAGGAGAACTCCGACATCCCGCCCTGCTTGGTGATCGAGCCGACCGTCAGGGCGCTCGGCGCGGCGCCCGGTGAGCCGATGGTGCCGGGCTTGCCCGCGTTGCCCGCGGCGATCACGAACAGCGGTCCGCCGTCGGCGCTCAGTCGCTCGACCGCCTGGGACAGCGGATCGGTGCCGTCGCTCGGCACGTCGGAACCGAGGGACATGGACACGATGTCGGCGCCCTGGTCCTTGGCCCACTGCATGCCGTCGAGGATCCAGGAGATGTATCCGCTGCCGCCGCCGTCGAGCACCTTGCCGTTGATCAGTTCGGCGCCCGGCGCGACGCCCTTGTAGCGGCCGCCGGAGGCCTGGCCGCCGCCCGCTACGGTCGAGGCGACATGCGTGCCGTGGCCGTTGAAGTCCTCGGGGCTCTCGTCCCAGGTGAAGTCCTTCTGGGCGACGACCCGTTCGCGGAGGTCCGGATGCGTGGCATCGGCGCCCGAGTCGAGCACGGCGACCTGCACGCCCTTGCCGTCGAGGCCGCTCTTCCAGGCCTCGGGCGCACCGGTCATCGGCACGCTCCTGTCGAGGCTCGCCTCGACCTTGGCATCCAGCCACAGCTTGGCGGCCTCGGCGCCGCGGCTCCTGCCGGCCGCCTCCTTGACGAAGTCCCTCCATACGGCGGCGGCTTCGGACTTCTTGACCGTACGGGCGGTCAGACCGAGCCCGCCGAACTCGGCCTTGCGGGCCGCGCCCGCCAGCGCGGTCCGCTCCGTCGCGATCAGCGGAATCGTCGTACGCGAGGCGTCGTCGTACCCGTCGGCGGCGAGCGCGGTGACGTCGAACAGCGCCCGGTCGAGGCGCCCTTGGGCCAGCGCGTCGGTCGCGTCCACGGGGATGACGTACTCGTGCCCCTCGATCCGCGCCCGTGAGAACGCGATGTGCTCCCGCCCCTCGCCCGGCTTCACCGCCGTGACCTGGAGCCCCTCACCGCTCCCCGTGAGCGACACCTTGTCGCCGCTCAGAAGCGTCACCGTCTTGGTGGCGGGCGGCAGGAAGTCCCGCGGGTTCACCGCGGCCCCTTCGCCGCCCGGTGCCGCCCCCGCCTGGGGCAGCCCGGTCGCGAGCAGCGCGACGGCTATGGCCGCCACCGCCCCCGCGTAACGTGTCCGTCTTGCCATCCCGACCCCTCACACGCGCCGTGGCCTTCGCATCCGGCCTCGGGGTCCATTGGTGCGGCTGGGGCGGGAGTTGCGCCAGAGTCGGGAGTGGCGACTATCTGCCATGGCACATTTGTGCCGTCCGGGACAGGAACTTTCGCGTCCGGGACAGGAACTCCCGCACGGGAGCGCTTCAGGGGCATTCGCAGGGCCCCCGAGGGAACCGAACACATCCTCGCGGCGTATTAATGGCGGGGGCCGGTGCGCCACTTCGGGCTGCGCCTGATACACAGCTCTCAGCCGACTTGGTGCACAGCTCTCCACCGATTCGAACAAGATCGTGTAAACGATGGCGCGGATGCCAGTCCCTGCGGCCATACTTGCGCGTGGAAGACCACGGATGACCAAGGGGGAGGTCAAGCGTGACATACCTGCCGAACGGCAGCGCGGCGCCGCCGAGCCCGGCCGCGCCCACGCTGCCCGCCGTGCCGCCCCAGGGCGCGCCACCGCCGGGACCTGCGGTGATGCCGGAACGGCGCAGTGCGCGAGCCGAGTTGACCGACCGGCTGCGCAGCGCGTCGACCACGGAGCCGGGCCGGCTGCGGATCATCGGGGCCGTGATCGCGGTCCTGGTGATCGCGTTCGGCGCGGTGACGGCCTGGCAGATGGCCGAGCGGTCCTCGGCCGCGGATGACGTGCTGCACCGCAGTGCGCCGCTGTCCTCCGACGCGGCCGCCATCTACCGGTCGCTCGCCGATGCCAACACGGCGGCGGCGAGCGGGTTCCTGGCGGCGAACGAGGAGTCGCCGAAGCTGCGCCAGCGCTATCAGGCGGATCTGGACATGGCGGCGGAGAAGCTGAGCACGGCGGCGGGGGCCAGCCGTGGTTCGGGCCAGTCCGCCCGCTACATCGAGAAGTTGAACAAGCTGCTGCCCGAGTTCGCCGAACGCATCGAGTCGGCCCGCACGTACAACCGCCAGGGCCTGCCGCTGGGCGGCGCGTATCTGCGCAATGCCAATGACCTGATGCAGAACGAGATGCTGCCCGCCGCCGAGGATCTCTACGAGGCGGAGAAGAAGCAGCTCAACGCGGATTACGCGGACGCCAAGGCATATCCCTGGGGGGCGATCGCGCTCGGCGTGGTCGCGATCGGCGGTCTGGTGTGGGCGCAGCGGCGCAACTACCGCCGCACGAACCGGGTGTTCAACCACGGCATGGTGGTCGCCACCGCGGCCGGCACGGTGGTGCTCCTGTGGCTCGCGGTCGGGCACACCTTCGCCTACAGCGGTCTGTCCGGGTCGTACGACGACGGGGTGCGCTCGCTCAACGCGCTCAACGACGCGCGGATCTCCATCCTGCAGGCGCGCAGCAGCGAGAACCTGACCCTGGTCTCCCGCGGTGCCGTGACGGTGCCCGAAGGAAAGCCCAAGGCCGGCGAGGACTTCTACGACGTGGAGTTCCAAAAGCAGATGGCGGCCCTCGGCGACAAGACGAAGGGCACCCTCGGTGCGGCCTGGAAGCTCTCCGAGGACGAGGCCGGCGACGCTCCTGTGGACAGGACCGTGTTCGCGGTGACCGAGTGGAAGAAGCGCCACACGGCCGCCCGCACCCTGGACAACCAGGGCAATTACGATGCCGCGCTGGCCGGTGTGATCGGTGAGAACGGGGACCAGAGCAAGGCCACCGGTGACTGCTTCGACCTCGCCGACAAGTCACTCGACAAGGCCATCGCGCATGAGCAGCAGGACTTCAGGAGCGCCGCCGAGGACGGCCGCGGCGCGATGACCGGACTGCCGGTCGGCGCCGCCGTGCTCGCGGTGCTCGGAGCGACGGGTGCCGTGCTCGGTATCGGGCGCAGGCTGTCGGAGTACCGGTGAGAGGGGGCGACGAGATCATGAGCGCTACAGACCGCCAGAGGTATGCGGCCCGTATCCGGGCGATGGCCGTGGCAGGACCGCTCTCCCGGCTGCGGGGCTGGGGCGGGGTGGCCGCCATGGCGCTCGCGTGTGTACTGACCGCGGCCTTCGCGCTGCTGCCGCTGCACCACGTGAGCGAGGCGCCCTCCGGTACGGGGAGCCAGGGTGTCGCGGACGCCCGGCAGGCGCTCGCCCCCGCGGCACCGGCGTGTGACGAAGCCCAGCCGGATGCGAGCCTGAGGGCCCGCGACATCGACGACGGCCCGAAGATCGAGGAGATCCGGGGCCGTACGGACAAGCCCAAGAACAAGCTGGTCGTCGGCATCGACCAGAACAGCTACCTGTGGGGCTACCGCAACCCCAACAACGGGAACCTGGAAGGCTTCGACATCGATCTGGCCACCGCGATCGCGAAGGCCATCTTCGGCACGTACACGGACGACAGCGGCGACGAGAAGGTCAACATCGTCTTCCGCGCCGTCCCCACCAACCAGCGCATCCCGATGATCAAGTCGGGCCAGGTGGACATGATCGTGCGCACCATGACCATCAGCTGCAAGCGCAAGGCCGATGTGGCCTTCTCCACCGCGTACTTCGCCACGGGGCAGCAGGTCCTCGCCCCGGACAACTCGAAGATCACCGGCTTCGACGCCTCGCTCGAGAACAAGAAGCTCTGCGTCGCCGCGGGATCCACCGCCCAGGGAGCACTTGAGGACAAGGACTACGGTGCCGATACACCTCTCGTGGTCCCCAACCAACTCGACTGCCTGGTAAGGCTTCAGCTCGGTGAGGTGGACGGCGTGGTCACGGACAGCGCGCTCGCCGCGGGCCAGGCCGCGCAGGATCCGACGGTCGAGCTGAAGGGCGACCCGCTGGCCACCGAGTACTACGGCATCGCGATGAGCAAGGACCCGAAGGCGGAGGACCTGGTGCGCCGGGTCAACCACGAACTCGACCAGTGGCGCAAGGACCCCGCCGGCTGGAAGAAGTCGTACGCCAAGTGGCTCGCGGTCCCGCTGGGAGACCCCGACGCCAAGGCCAAGCCCCCGGCCCCCAACTACAGCGACTGACAGGGCATGTGACCGGGCAGAGGCGGAACGGAACACAGACGGGCCGGCCACACCGGCACAGCAGAAAGGCGACACACGGATGGGCGTCACGGGAGCCGCCGGTCCCGTCATGGACCGGGACGAGGTGGACCGTGCGCTGGCACGTCTCGGCGCCGAGCACGAGGCGATCGAGACCTCACTGCTCGCGCTGCAGGACCACGCGGGGCGCAGACTCCTCGAAGGTGCCGAACTGACCGGCACCACCAAGGAGCGCTGGGCCGCCGCGGAGCAGGAGATCACCCGTCTGTGGGCGTACTTCGACGCGTACACCGACGCGCTCACCAGCGCCCGCGAGCTGCGCGCCCGCCGGCGCTGGCCGAGCCGTGAGGAGCTGGCGGAGCTCACCGAGCTGCTGCGCGGCGAGTCCGTCACCCTCGCAGGGGGCGCCCCGGCCACCGGGGCGCCCGCTTCGCTGACCGGGCCGGCCAGGCTCTCCCAGCAGGTCACCCTGTGCGCGCTCGTGGAGCGGATGAACGGTCTCTACGCCTCCTCGCTCGACATGGTCGTCGCCGCCGACGCGGTCTGGTCCGCGCTGCCCGCCCGTATCGACATGCTCGCCGCCGAGCTGGCCCGCACCCGCGAGCTCGGCAAGGCCGTGGGCGTACGCCCGGGCGAGCACCCGGCGGGCGACGATCTCGACCGGATCACAAGGGAGTTGACGGCGCTGCGCGCCCAGGTGATCTCCGACCCGCTGACGTTCTGGCGGCCCACGCCCGGCTCATCGGCGCCCGGCGGCGGCAGACCCGACACCGAGCGCTACGACCGCGAGGCCCGCGCCCTCGAGGACGTGCGCCGCGAGATCGACGCGGTGCTCGGCGTACGCCAGGACGCGGAGCTGAGGCTCGGCAAGCTGCGCGATCTGCTCTCGCGCGCCGACCGTACGCTCGCCGAGGCGCGCGCCGCCCGCGGCGAGGTGCTCGCGAAGATCGCCGCATCGGAGGTGCCGGCGGTCAGCGGACCGCCCACCGTGCTGCAGGAGCAGCTGGCGACCGCCGCCGAGTACCGCAGAAGCGCCCAGTGGCACCGGCTCTCGCCACTGCTCGAATCCCTGGAGCAGAGGGCCGAGACCGAACTCCTGCGCGCCCGCGAGTCGTTGGAGAAAGTGACCCAGCCGCTCGCCGTGCGCGCCGAGCTGCGCGGCCGGCTCGACGCCTACCGCGCGAAGGTGGCCCGGCACGGAGCCGCCGAGGACCCGCTGCTCATCGAGCGCTATGACGCCGCGCGCCGGATGCTGTGGAGCGCGCCCTGCGATCTGCGCGTGGCCGAGCAGGCGGTGCTGCGCTATCAGCACGCGGCGGCCGAGGTGATCGCACCGCGCGTGCCGCACCAGGGACAGCCGCCGGGGGCGCCGGGGGCGCCGGGGGTGACGAATAGGAGCCCCCGGGAACCCCGGGATACCCACACACCCAAGCCGGACGACCGTAAGGGGGACTGACCGTGGATACCAAGTGCCAGCGGCCGAACTGCACCGGCTCGTACGAGGACATGGGCGGCGGCGAGCTGTACTGCGACATGTGCGGGCTCGCCCCTGTCGTCTCGCCGAACGGCATGGTGTCCTCGCCGCCGACCGGGATCACCGGGGGCGGCAAGGGCAGCAGCTCCTCGTCCAGTTCGCGCTCCTCCAGCCGTTCGTCGTCCCGCTCCTCGCGTTCTTCGCAGTCGCGCCGTTCGGTCTCGGGCCGGCTCTCGCGCAGCCTGTCCCGCGGCAGTTCGTCGACCCGCAGCGTCTCCGTACGGTCGACCGGTGCGACGGGCGGTTCCTCGGGGCGCGGCCGGCTGGGCGTCGGTCTGGTCACGGTCCCGCAGGTGCCGCGGCCCGATCCGCGCGCGATGGTGCAGGACAACCCGGAGGTTCCGGAGAGGAAGCGATTCTGCAGCCGCTCCGACTGCGGCGCCCCGGTGGGCCGCGCGCGCGGTGAGCGGCCGGGACGTACGGAGGGCTTCTGCACCAAGTGCGGCCACCCGTACTCCTTCGTGCCGAAGCTGGAGGCGGGCAACATCGTGCACGGCCAGTACGAGGTGGTCGGCTGTCTCGCGCACGGCGGACTCGGCTGGGTCTATCTCGCGGTCGACCGCGCGGTCTCCGACCGCTGGGTGGTCCTCAAGGGCCTGCTCGACACCGGCGACCAGGACGCGATGGAGGCCGCGATCTCGGAGCGGCGCTTCCTGGCCGAGATCGAGCACTCCAACATCGTCCGCATCTACAACTTCGTCGAGCATCTCGACCAGCGCACCGGCTCCCTCGACGGCTACATCGTCATGGAGTACGTGGGCGGCAAGTCGCTCAAGGAGATCGCCAACGAGCGGCGCACACCCCAGGGCAAGCGCGATCCGCTGCCGGTCGAGCAGGCCTGCGCGTTCGGCATCGAGGCGCTCGAGGCCCTCGGGCATCTGCACAGCCGCAATCTGCTCTACTGCGACTTCAAGGTCGACAACGCGATCCAGACCGAGGACCAGCTCAAGCTGATCGACATGGGCGCGGTCCGGCGGATGGACGACGACGAGTCGGCGATCTACGGCACGGTCGGCTACCAGGCACCCGAGGTCGCCGAGGTCGGCCCGTCGGTCGCCTCCGACCTGTACACGGTGGCGCGTACGCTCGCGGTCCTGACCTTCGACTTCCAGGGCTATACGAACGTCTTCGTGGACTCGCTGCCCGACCCGGACAACATCGAGGTCTTCCGCAAGTACGAGTCCTTCTACCGGCTCCTCGTACGGGCCACGGACCCCGACCCGGCCCGCCGGTTCTCCTCGGCGCAGGAGATGGCCGAGCAGCTGACGGGTGTGCTGCGCGAGGTCGTGGCGCTGCAGACGGGCCGGCCGCGGCCCGCCCTGTCCACGCTGTTCGGGTCCGAAGTGCGCGTCACGGACACCGAGTTGTTCCGCGAGCGGGACGGCGAGGTCTCCAGGCTGGGGGCGCGGCCCGAGCCGGTGGGCCGCAAGGCACGGCGCAACGGAACGCCCGCGCTGGGCTCGGCAGTGAGGTCTCCCCTGCTCGAGCGGAGCCGGGAGCTCGGGGAAGGCCCGGGACCGGCCGCCAACGGTTCGGCGGCGGCGCCCGGCCCGGGCGCGATGCCCGCGATCCCCTCGCAGCCCGCGCCCCTGTCCCCGAACGGGCCCGTGCCCGTACCGCCCCAGTACGCCTCGGCGCCCGGCGCCCCGCCGCCCTCCACCCTGCCCGCCCCCGCGTCGCGCGACTCGTTCGTCAAGCCGCTCGCGCACGCCGCGACCGCCCTGGCGCTCCCCGTACCGCGGGTCGACCCGGGCGACCCCAACGCGGGCTTCCTCGCGGGCCTGATGGCAGCGGCTCCGGCCGAACTGATCACGGCCCTGCACGCGGCACCGGCCACCTCCCTGGAACTGCGCCTGCGCGAGCTGCGCGCGCTCCTGGAGATGAACGAACAGGCACCCGCCACCCAGCTCCTGGAGAACCTGGAACGGGCGCACGCCGACGACTGGCGCGTGGTCTGGTACCGCGGTGTGGTGTCGCTCACCACCGGCGACTTCGAGACGGCGGCGCTGTCCTTCGACGCGATCTACGACGCGTTCCCGGGCGAACCCGCCCCCAAGCTGGCGCTCGGCGTCTGCGCGGAGGTCCTCGACCAGCTCGACAACGCGGCCGAGTACTACCGCCTCGTATGGACCACGGATCCCAGCTATGTGAGCACGGCCTTCGGGCTCGCCCGGGTTCAGCTGGCCGCCGGGGACCGGCGCGGTGCGGTGCGTACCCTGGAGTCCGTACCGGAGGCATCCATTCACTACACGGCGGCGCGGGTCGCGGCCGTACGGGCCCGGCTCCGGGACCAGGCGGTGCACGAGCCGCTGCTCGACGATCTGACCGCGGCCGCGGGACAGGTCGAGGCGCTGCAGCAGTTCGGGCTCGACGCCGTACGCCGCGAGCAGTTGTCGGCCGAGGTCCTGGGTACCGCGCTCGACTGGGTACTCTCCGGTAGCCGCGGTGCCGCGCCACCGCAGGGGACCGCGCAGTCGTCGGGATCCCTGCTGCTCGGCAGCACCCTGGACGAGCGGGGCCTCAGGTTCGGCCTGGAACGCTCGTACCGGATGCTGGCCCGGCTGGCACAGCGCGGTGACGAGAGGATCGAACTGGTGGAGCGGGCCAACCGTTTCCGCCCCCGGACGTGGGTGTGAATTGATGTCGCAGATGCGCCAGCTGACCGAGGGGGCAGAGATGTCGTCGTGCCCGAGCTGCGAGGAGCCGCTGGAGACCGGCGACCTCTACTGCGGCGCGTGCGGGTTCGATCTGTCGGCCGCCCCCGAGCCGGCCACCGCCGGGGACCACCCGACGATCGCCATCAACGGGGCGTCCGCACACGGCGGTTCGCCCGCCGAGGAGCCTGCGGGACCGGTCGAGTGGCCCGAGGCCCCGGACGTCAGCACGGACACCTCCCACCCGGGTGAGCTGCGCGGCACCGACTCCTCGGGCGGCGACCTGACCGGCGAGGTGCGGTTCGACCACCGGCCGGGCCAGGACGAGTACGCGCTGCAGGCACCCGACCCGCGTACGGTCGCGCCCACTCCCCCGGCCGGTACCAAGCTCTGCGTCGCCTGCCGTACGGGCACGGTCGACCAGGACGGCTACTGCGAGCACTGCGGCCACGCACAGCCGCGCGAACGCGACCACATGGAACGGGAGTTGGACGCCGTCGCGGCGGTCAGCGACCGGGGTCTGCGCCATCACCGCAACGAGGACGCGTTCGCCGTCTCCGCGACCGCGCTGCCCGACGGTTCGCCCGCGGTCGTCGCGATCGTCTGCGACGGGGTGTCCTCGGCGACCCGGCCCGACGAGGCCTCGGCCGCCGCCTCGCAGGCCGCCAACGAGTCGCTGCTCGCCTCGCTGCCGCGCGGCACCCACCCGCAGCAGGCCATGCACGACGCGATCATCGCGGCGTACGACGCGGTCAACTCCCTTGCGCAGGACCCCACACACGCCCGCGAGCACGACCCGCACCGCCATCAGAACGCCCCGGCCTGCACCATCGTCGGTTCAGTGATCGCCGGCGGGCTGCTCGTCGTCGGCTGGGTCGGGGACTCCCGCGTGTACTGGGTGCCCGAGGACCGCACCTCCCCCGCGGCCCGGCTCACCGAGGACGACTCCTGGGCCGCGCAGATGGTGGCCGCGGGTCTGATGAACGAGGCGGAGGCGTACGCGGACGAGCGCGCTCACGCCATCACCGGCTGGCTCGGCGCCGACGCGTACGAACTGGAGCCGCACACCGCTTCCTTCAAGCCGGACCGTGCGGGTGTAGTGGTGGTGTGCACCGACGGACTGTGGAATTACGCGGAGGGCGCGGCCGAGATGGCCGCCGTCGTACCGGCCGATGCGGCCGAGCGTCCGCTGCACTGCGCGCAGGTCCTGGTCGGTCACGCTCTGGACGGCGGGGGCCACGACAACGTAACAGTGGCGGTACTGCCGTTCTCCCTTGCACCGCAAGGGGCAGGATCGGCCTGAGACGGGGCATCACGCCGGGGGCGCGATACCCACACAACTCGGTTACATCAGCACAAAGTGCCACCCAGCCCTGCTCGCGACGGGCAGGGACGGCACGGCGCTGCTGAGGGGGGAGCACACCAGCATGGCGAATTTCTCGAAGTCGAACGTTCCGCAGTTCTCGGTGGACGTCTATCAGAACGAGTACCTGCCCGAGGGCGGTCGTGAAGTCAACGCGATCGTCACCGTGACCTCGACCGGCGGCGGGACCGTCGGGGGCACGGCGGGGCGCGCGTACGCGGCGGGCAGCACGCCCGGCGCCGCGGTGGCGGTCATGGGGGGCTGCCCGGGGGCGGTGGGCTATCCGCCGACCAAGATGCGCAATGCCCGCGACGCCACGGCCGCGGCGGTCGACACCCTGCGCGACGGGGTGCACTTCGCGATCATCGGCGGTACGCATGTGGCCAAGGAGGTCTACCCGGGCGGCGGCCAGCTCGCCGTGGCCGATGCGACCACCCGCGACCAGGCCAAGCAGGCGCTGCGCAAGCTGAGCGCCGGCGGCGGTACGGCGATCGGCACGTGGCTGAAGCTGGCGGACCGGCTGCTCGCCTCGGCCGATGTCTCCATACGGCACGGGATCCTGCTCACCGACGGACGCAACGAGCACGAGTCGCCCGAGGACCTGAGGGCCGCACTCGACGCCTGCGCGGGCCGCTACACCTGTGACGCCCGCGGCGTGGGGACGGACTGGGAGGTCAAGGAGGTCACCGCGATCGCCTCGGCGCTGCTCGGGACCGCCGACATCGTCGCCGACCCGGCCGGGCTCGCCGCCGACTTCACTCAGATGATGGAGGCGGCCATGGGCAAGGAGGTCGCCGACGTGGCGCTCCGGCTGTGGACGCCGGTGGGCACGGAGATCAAGTTCGTGAAGCAAGTCGCGCCGACCGTCGAGGAGTTGACCAGCCGGCGCACCGAGGCGGGTCCGCGGGCCGGCGACTACCCGACCGGCTCCTGGGGCGACGAGTCCCGGGACTATCACGTCTGTGTTCAGGTGCCGAACGCCGATCTGGGCCAGGAGATGCTGGCCGCCCGGGTCTCCCTGGTGGTGCCGGGGGCCGACGGCAGCGTCCAGACGCTGTCGCAGGGCCTCGTACGCGCCGTATGGACCGACGACATGGCGGCGTCCACGTCGATCAACCCGCAGGTGGCCCACTACACCGGGCAGGCCGAGCTGGCCCAGGTCATCCAGCAGGGTCTCGAGGCGCGCAAGGCCGGCGACATGGATGGTGCAACAGCCAAGCTGGGCAGGGCAGTTCAGCTCGCGGCGGCCTCCGGGAACGAGGACACTGCGAAACTGCTTGCGAAGGTGGTCGACGTCGAGGATGCCGCGACAGGTACTGTGCGATTGAAGGCGAAGGTCGAGGACGCCGACGAGATGACTCTCGAAACCCGGTCGACCAAGACGGTTCGCGTCAAGAAGTGAACACAGCGCGACGGCATGGCAACGGGCCGTGACGGTAAGGCTCTTGGGCACGCCCCGCGGTATGCCCTGAGTGACGCGCCGAGTACCGAACGTACCGGAAGGTACTGACTGAGCGGCCCCAGCGCCGTAGAAGGAGAGGGGGAAGCGCCGACATGCCGACCTGCCCGAACGGACACCAGTCGGGTTCCGACGACTGGTGCGAGGTCTGCGGCCACCGCATGACCGGTGCGAGCGCGCCCCACGGCGCCGTCCCCCCGCCCCCGGGAGCCGGTTACGGCTACCCGCAGCAGGGCCAGCAAGGTGGCTACGGCTACCCGCAGGAGGGTGGTTACGGTGCTCCGCAGCCGGCCGCCCCGCCGCAGCTGTGCCCCCAGTGCCAGACCCCGCGTGAGGCGAACGAGCCGTACTGCGAGGAATGCCGCTGGAACTTCCTCACCAACACCGCGACCTCGTACACCCCCGCGGCCCCGCGCCAGCCCGTGCCCGGCATCAATCTGCCGCCGGGGTTCCAGGCGCAGCAGCCGCAGCACGGCGGGGAGTACACCAGCTCGCGCCCCTCGCAGATGAACCGTCCGGCCGAGCCCCTGCACCCGGACCACTCCGGGCCCATGGGCGGTCCGGGTCAGGGCAGCCCGTTCGGCGGTCCCGGCTCCGGCCCGAACGGACCGCACGGGCCGCAGGGACCGCACGGCCAGGGGGCGCCGCCCAACGGACCGATGGGCGGCCCGCCGCCTCCGCCGCCCGCGCAGGGCTATCAGCAGCCCGGCCCTCCGCCGCCCGGCCCTGGTGCGCCCATGGGCACCCAGGGCGACGACGACTGGATGCTGCCCCCGCCGTCCCAGCAGACCGCGCCTCCGGTCCAGCACCCGCTGGCCGGCGGTGGCTACCCGGCGCCGCAGCAGCAGGCCCCGGCCGGCTGGATGGCGGTGATCGGTCCGGACCGCGACTACTTCATGGCGATGATGCACCGCAGCGGTCCCGAGGCGGCGAGCCTCAACCTGCCCGCGTACTCCCCGGAGCAGGAGCGCAGACTCACCGGCAACCAGATCACCATCGGCCGCCGCCGCCACTCCACGGGCGAGATCCCGGACATCGACCTCTCGGTCCCGCCGGAGGATCCGGGCGTCTCGCACCAGCACGCGGTCCTGGTCCAGCAGCCGGACGGCGGCTGGGCGGTGGTCGACCAGAACTCGACCAACGGCACGACGGTCAACGGCGGCGAGGAACCGATTCAGCCGTTCGTCCCGGTCCCGCTCCAGGACGGCGACCGCGTCCACGTGGGCGCCTGGACGACGATCACGCTGCGCCGGGGCTAGGGCGTCTCTTTTGGATCTTGCCGGCCACGGGAGCGACGCCCTGTGCGGATACCGAAGCGGGGTCTGGTGCGTGCAGCTGCAAGGCGGAGGAGGGAGTCGACGCGGAGCGGTGGGGGCACCTCCCTGCTCGAGCGAAGCCGAGAGCTTGGGGGAGACCGACGACAACGCGGCAGATGCGCGTGCCAGACCCCGCGCCCCCGGCAAGATCCGAAAGAGACGCCCTAGGCGTGATCCACACGACAGGCCCTCGGCCGCTTCAGGTCCCCAGCCGGGGGAACGTCCCCCGCAGCACAGCCCGCGCCCGCTCGTCCCCGACCTCGTCGACCGCCTCCGTCGCCGTGGCGTACGCGGCGCTGCCCGGCTCCTCGTGCGTCAGCAGCCGTGCGAGCGCGTCGACCGCGCGAGGGTCGCCTCGCCGGGCCAGACCGCGCGCCGCCTCGGCGACCGTCGCGGGATCGTGGTCCGCCAGGAGCGCGGCCAGGCTCTCGCGTACCTCCATGGAGTCGCCGGCGCACCAGGACAGCGCGATGGCCGCCCGGTTGCGGACCACCGGGTCGGGGTCGTTCGCCAGATGGGCCAGAGTCCGCACCGCCGACTCGTCGGGGTCGGGGGCGAGCGGGGGCAGCGCGGCCGGCGCGGCGGGCCGGACCCCCGCGGGCCCCTGGCCCCCGCAGGGGAGCACGGCGGGCAGGGCGGACGTGTCGCCCGGCTCGCTCAGGGCGCGCACGAGGGTGCGCGCGAGCACCGTGGACCCGCCCCCGGTCCCGTCCACCATGGGCCCGCCCCCGATCCCGCCCCCGGTCCCGTCCGCCCGCACCCGCTCCGCGGCGCTCACAAGGAGCGGCAGCACCCGCCCCGCGAAGGCCGGCGCTGTGTGCGCGAGCCGGCCGAGCACCTCCGCCCCGAACGCCCGCCGCAGCGCGGACGCGTCGCGGCTGAGGGCGGCCGCCGTCCGGTAGGTCACCTCGTCGCCGCGCGACGCCAGTTCGCTCGCGGCCTCGCGCCAGTTCTCGTTGCCGGGGTCCGCGAACGGCAGAGCGCGGTCGAGGAGTTCACCGAACGGCGCGCGCACCCCGAGCTCGTGCTCCAGGACGGTCGCTATCGCGCCGTGCCCCGTCTGCTGCTCGCGCCCGTGGCCGCCGCCCTCGGGCCGCAGCACCTCCACGCTCACCGTGACCCCCGCGTACTCGGGAATGCGGCGCACGACCACAGCGGCCGGATCGGCACCGGCGGCCACCTCACGCCTCAGCTCGGCCTCGATGTCCGTGGCCAGCCACCGCCGCGCCTCGGTCAGCGCCTCGTGCGTGGGCCGCGCGCCATGGAAGAGCAGCGCCCGTACGGTCCCGAACGAGCCGCGCCGTACCGCCGAGACCAGCGGCGGCAGCCCGTCGGGCCCGGGCCGCCCGGGGTCCGCGCCGGCCGCGAGCAGGGCCTCGGCGGGGTCGGCGGGGCCGAGCTGGCCGGCCCAGGCGAGCGCGGTGAACCCGCCCTCCTCCACCTGGTCCGGCTCGGCGCCCGCGGCGAGCAGCGCCCGTACGACCTCGTGATGCCCCGCGCAGGCCGCACCGCACAGCGGCAGATCCGCGCCCGCGCTCAGCCGGGCGGGGTCGGCGCCCGCGGCGAGCAGCAGCCGTACGAGGCCGGGCCGGTTGTTCATCGCCGCCAGATACAGCAGGCTCTCGCCGTCCTCGTCGACCGCGCCGGGATCGGCGCCGGCGCGCAGCAGACGTACCGCGGCGTTCTCGTCTCCGTCGAACACCGCGGAGAAGAGGGCCGATTCGGTGGTTTGGTCCGGGGCGTGAGGGTTCTGCATGGTTCGACTACCTTCACCCGGGAAGGCGGCCGGACGCAAAGTTTTTCCGCCCCTGTTCTCAAGATCACGTGCCGGTGCGCGGGCTTCCCGGGCTCACGTGTCGCATTCCAGGACCGATCCGCACAGCGTGCAGCGCGCCCGCACCCGGCCGCGCACCGGCACCCTGATCCGCTGCCGGCAGGTCGGGCAGGGGAACGAGACCCGCAGCGGGCTCCCGGCGTCGAAGGCGTACGGTCCGCCGCACGCCCCGCCCGGACCGTGGTCCTGGGCGTAGCGCCGGTCCTTGGCGTAGCGCCTGCGCCCCGCCCCGCCGGGCGCCGTCAGCGGCGGCTGCCGCTCGTCCTGGCGGGCCAGCTGCAGACCCTTCGTATACGCCGTGTACGCCTGCGGGCTGGTGAACCAGATCGCCGGGTCCTCACCGAACGCGAGCGCCCGCTTGGCCAGCACGTACCCGAACTCCTCGGGCGTGAGATAGCCGAGCTTCTGCGAACTGGTGCCGTCCTCGCGGAAGGCGTCGAGCAGCAGCCAGCCCGCGCCGAGATAGGTCGTCGCGGTGTCGGTGAGGATCTCGTTGTCGCGGGTGCCGGGGAAGGAGAGGCCGAGTCGGTGCAGGTAGACGTGCATCGCCTCGTGCGCGAGCGCGGCGCCGATGTCGCGGCGGTGGGTGCGGAAGCGGTCGTTGAGCTCGATGAAGTACTCGGGTCCCGCGGCCAGTTCGACATTGGCCGCATGCTCCATCTCGCGGAAGGACACGATCATCCGGGCGTCCGGCAGCCGCAGATGCTGCACCATGACGCGGGCCACCCGCTGGGCGCCCAGATGGAGATCGTCGATATCGCAGAAGGCCACGTCGGCCGGGGCGACGCTGGTGTCGAAGGAGTGCACGGTGTCGTAGGAGAGCCGCTTGTAGAGCGCGGTGATCGCCGAGCGCACCGTCTCCAGATGCGGGTAGCCGTGCTCCACGGGTCCGCCGTTCGCCACGCCCGCACCCCCTCGCGTAGGTCGCTTCCCACTGTAAGTCGCGCCGCCCCTAGGGCGTGTCTTTCGGATCAGGCCGGGCCCGCGACGCCTGGCACGCACTCTCGCCGCACCGGCCGAAATCCCAAGTACGTCCAGTACGCGGGATTCCGGCCGGCACGCCGAGAGCACGCACCAGACGCCCCGGGCTGATCCGACCTGATCCGAAAGACACGCCCTAGTTCTTCCGGCCGATCTGGGTCCGCCCGGAGTCGGCCTTGTGCCCGAGGCCGTGCGGACCCCGGCGGCGTAGCGTCGTACGTGGCATCGCAGGGCTGGATCAGCGCCGCTCCGGCCCTGCGGCCTCCTTTCGGCGGCCCGCCCCCCCGTGCGCACCGCGCACGGCGCCGGTCCCACGGGAGGCACATGTCAGGAAGCCCGCGGGCAGGCGGCGGCATATGGCGATCACGGTGGTCATCGCGGACGACCAGGAGATGGTCCGCACCGGCTTCCGCATGATCCTGGAGAGCCAGTCCGACATCCAGGTCGTCGAGGACGTCGTGGACGGCGAGGCCGCGCTCGAAGCCGTACGGCGGCACGACCCCGATGTGCTCCTGCTCGACATCCGGATGCCCAAGCTCGACGGTCTCGAAGTGACCCGGCGCCTTGCCTCGAGCGGCAGCGCACGCCCCCGGATCGTCATCGTCACCACCTTCGACCTCGACGAATACGTGCACTCCGCGCTGCACGGCGGCGCCAGCGGCTTTCTGCTCAAGGACGCGAGCCCCGCGATGCTCATCGAGGCGGTACGCGCCGCGGCCGTCGGCGACTCCCTGGTCTCACCCGCGATCACCGTGCGGCTGCTGCGCGAGATGGCCCCGGTCTCCGCACGCCGCGAGGTCCGCGAGCCCGCCGAACCCCTCACCGAACGCGAGATCGAAGTCGTGCGCTGTCTGGCCCGCGGCATGACCAACGCCGAGATCGCCTCCGCCCTGTTCGTCTCGCTCTCCACGGTCAAGACCCACCTGGCCAATGTGCAGGCCAAACTCGACGCCCGAAACCGCGTGGAGATCGCCGCATGGGCCTGGGAGAGCGGACTGGCCTCGGGCGAGAAATGAACGGGCTGTTCGCCTGGTTCGGACGCAGCCGGCTGCGGATCGCGGCCGCCAAGGTGCTCTTCGCCGCGGTGCTCATCGCCCTGGTCGTCTTCGAAGGCGTCGCCCTCGCCCGCCAGCCCACCTACCCGCACGCCCTGGTCGCCTTCTCCGGCGTCTTCGTCTGCCTGTGCGCGGTGCCGTGGACGGGGGTGCCGCTGCTCTTCCGGGCCTGGCCCGCGGCGGCCGTGTCCTGGGCGGTGACGCTGACGCTGTTCGCGGGGGACCACCCGCTGAAGGTCTGGGGCCTGGCCGAGGCCATCGCCCTCCTCATCCTGCTCAGCGGGGTCCTCCAGCGCGCCCCGACCAGGATGGCCGCGGTCCTCGGCCCGCTGCTCGGTCTCGCCGCGATGGCCGCTCCGGTACGGGATGAGCACCCCGGCCGCTACACCACCCTGTTCGCGGTCCTGACCGTGGTGGTCGCCGCGTACTCCCTGCTGCTTCGCGACCAGTCCGTGCAGCGCACCCGCGATCTGCAGGCCGTACGGTCCGCCGAGCGCATCGAACTCGCCCGGGAACTGCACGATTTGGTCGCCCACCACGTCACCGGCATCGTCGTGCAGGCGGGCGCCGCACGCTTCACCGCGGTCTCCGCCGCACAGGCCGCCGAGACCTTCGAGCGCATCGAGAAGGCGGGCGAGGAGGCACTGGGCGCGATGCGCCGCCTGGTCAAGGTGCTGCGCGAAGGCGCCCCCGAGACCGCGCCGGTCGCGGGCCTCGCCGAACTGCGCGATCTGACCGAACGCTTCTCGCGCACCGGCCCGCCCGCGATCCTCTACGTGGAGCCCGGTCTCGACGAGGACCTGCCCGCCGACCTCGCGGCCGTGGCCCACCGCGTCGTCCGCGAAAGCCTCACGAACATCCGCAAGCACGCGGCCGACGCCACGGCGGTACGCATCGGAGTCCGCACGGTCCCCGCCGGCCTCGAGGTCCGCATCGCCGACGACGGTACGAAGCCCGCGCCCCTGAACGAACAGGCCAGAGGCGGGGGCTTCGGCCTGGCAGGACTGACGGAACGCGTCACCGCGCTCGGCGGGGAGCTGAGCGCGGGGCCCAGCGCGGAGGGCGGCTGGGAGGTGCGGGCGGTGGTGCCGTACGACGGCGGCCGGAGCAACTCGCCCGCGTAGGGAAGCGGTTGGTCAGTCCAACACCTGCCCCGCATTTGTCCATGGGCCCACCCGCCCCCAGCGCCCCAAGGTGACCGGACAAGTCCGGTTCGAGGAGGGTGCACAGTGCAGTCGACAGCGCAGTCCGTGCAGAGCACGCCGTCCGTAGCCCAGGGGCCCAGCAGGCGGGCGGTCGTCGCCGCCGGGGCCGTGGCCGGGGTGGGGGCGGCGCTCGGGGTGCCCCAGTTCGCGGCCGCCGCGGCCCAGGGGGACGCCGTGGTGAGCTCAGAGGAGTTGGCGGTCACCGTGGACACGGCCTTCCCCCGGATCGTGCGGTACGAGGACCGCGGCACCGGCGCCGTGCTCCACGGCCAGTCCGACCCCGTCACCGAGGTGCGGATCGACGGGACCGCGCGCACCCCGAAGGTCACGTCCACACCCGGGGCCGACCGGATCACGTACACCCTCGCCTTCGACGGCGGCACCGAGATCGACCTCCGGATCGAGGTCGACGGGTGGCAGGTGGACTGGCGGGTCACGGCCGTACGGGACACCGAAGCGCTGCGCGTGGGCACGCTCGAGATCCCGGGGCTTGCCTTCCTCGCCGTACGCAGTGACCAGCCGGGCGCCGCGCTGCTCGGCGCGAAGATCCAGCTGGACAAGGCGAAGAGCGGTGACACGCTCGTGCGGCCCACCGCGGACACACCCGCCGAGGCGCCCGCCGGCTGCGCGTACGCGGTCGTCGCGCACGACCGGCTCGGCGGGGCGGTGGAGACCAACACCGTCTACGACAAGCCCGATTCGGCCGCCGGGACCACGTGGGAGAACGGGCGGCTGTGGCGCAGCACCGTACGCAAGGACGGGTATGCGGAGGCGCGCCTCGCGTGCGGGCAGTGGACGCACCGGGCCGCGACCGCGCCGGTGGACGCCACCGAGCCGCTGCCGTACGCCACCGTGATCATCACCCGGGACCGCAACGGTGACGGCAAGGTCGACTGGCAGGACGCGGCGATCGCGTTCCGGGACGTCATGGTCACCCCGCTCGGCGCGGACCAGCAGCATCTGCGGGTGGTGCCGCATATCCCGTTCAACTTCGCCTCGCAGGCCACCAATCCGTTCCTCGCGACCCTCGACCAGGTCAAGCGGATCTCTCTCGCCACGGACGGGCTGCGCCAGTACACGCTGCTCAAGGGCTACCAGTCCGAGGGACACGACTCCGCGCACCCCGACTACGCCGGGAACTACAACAAGCGCGCCGGCGGTCTCGACGACCTCAACACCCTGGTCAGAGAGGGCAAGAGGTGGCACTCCGACTTCGGTGTGCACGTGAACGCCACCGAGTCGTACCCCGTCGCCGACGCCTTCTCCGAGACGCTCGTCGACAAGGCCAACGAGCAGTGGGACTGGCTGGACCAGAGCTACCGGATCGACCAGCGGCGCGACCTCGTGTCCGGGGACATCATCAAGCGCTTCGCCGACCTGCGGGCCGACGCCGACCCGGCCCTGAACATGCTCTACATCGACGTCTTCCGCGAGTCCGGCTGGACCTCCGACCGCCTCCAGCGCGCGCTGCGCGACCAGGGCTGGCTCGTGACCACCGAGTGGGGGCACGGCCTCGAGCGGTCCGCGCTGTGGGCGCACTGGGCCACCGAGACCGACTACGGTCCTGACACCTCGCGCGGCATCAACTCCCAGCTGATCCGCTTCGTCCGCAACCACCACAAGGACGTCTTCGCCGACAAGTGGCCGACCCTCCTTGGCATTCCGCGCACCGGCAACTTCGAGGGCTGGGTCGGCAAGACCGACTGGAAGACGTTCTACGAGCTGATCTGGACCGAGTCGCTGCCCGCCAAGTACCTCCAGGCGTACCCGATCAAGACCTGGGGCGAGCACGAGATCACCTTCTTCGGGCCGACCGGGACCCGCGTGGGCGACGAGGGCGGCAAGCGGGTCATCACGACGGACGGGCGCGTGGTGTACGACGGCGGGCGCTATCTGCTGCCGTGGGAGCCGCGCAGGGCCACCGACCCGGCGAAGCTCTACCACTACGCGCCGAAGGCCGGCTCCAGCACCTGGCAGCTGCCGCGCGGCTGGGCGGGCCTCGGCAAGGTCAGCGTGTACCGGCTCACGGATCAGGGACGCGTGTACGTGGAGGACGTACCGGTCCGCGCCGGCAAGGTCACCCTGCGGGCCGCCGCCGGACAGCCGTACGTGATCTACCGCGAGCGCGTCCGTGCACAGTCGGACCCCGCCTGGGGCCAGGCGACCCCGCTGCACGACCCCGGCTTCAACTCCGGTTCCCTGCGCGGCTGGACCGTCTCCGGACCCGCATCCGTCGAGCTCAGCACGCTCGGCGACTACGAGCTGGTGATCGGCGCGGGCGGCGCGGCGGCCGTGGGCCAGCGGGTCCGGCGCCTCGCGCCCGGCACATACGCCGCGTCCGTACAGGTCGAGGTGGGGGAGAAGGCCGGCGAAACCCGTAAGGCCACGCTGGAGGTACGCACCGCCGACGGCGTCACCGCCGCCAACTGGACCAGCACCTCCACCGCCGGCAACTACGTGGCCGCCGACCGCAAGCACGGCACCCGCTTCCAGCGGATGTTCACCTGGTTCACGGTCCCGGAGGGCGGCGGTCCCGTCGACCTGAGGCTGCGGGCGGAGGCCGGCAAGGCGCGGGTGCGGTTCGACAACGTACGGATCGTGCGCGGCACCCGCTCCGCACGCGAAGGGACCCTGGCCTTCGAGGACTTCGAGCATGTGCCGCAGGGCTGGGGCCCGTTCGTGAAGGGCGACTCGGGCGGCGCCACCGACCCGCGCACCCATATCGCGCAGCGGCACGCCCCGTTCACCCAGCGCGGCTGGAACGGCAAGGCGATCGACGACGTCATCGACGGCACCGAGTCGCTCAAGTCCCGCGGCGAGAACGACGGCCTGGTCTACCGGACCGTCCCGCACACGGTCCGCTTCGCCCCCGGCAAGCGCTACCGGGTGACGTTCCGATACGAGAACGAGAAGGCCGGCCAGTACGCCTGGATCACCGCGGTGGACGCCCCGGCGGCCCGTGAACTGACCCGCGCCGACCTCCCGGTCGCCACCGGACCCACGGAGTTCACCTACGAGTTCACCGCCCCGTCCGACGGCGAGGCCTGGGTCGGCCTGCGCAAGGTCGGGAGCGACGGGGTCGCGGAGTTCGTGCTGGATTCGTTCGAGGTGCGGGAGGTGTAGGGGCGGGTGACAAGGGGGGCGGGCCCGCAACGGGCTCGCCCCCCTTGTCGCTTGCGGCTCAGCTCAGCCGTACGGCCCGCTCGTCCGCCGCCCCCTCCAGCTCGAGCACCCACACCTCATTGGCGCCCTCGCGCAGCACAGGGCCGGGCACGTACAGCTCATGCTGCGGGCCCGCCGACCAGTAGCGGCCCAGGTTGAACCCGTTCACCCAGACGAACCCCCTTGTCCAGCCGGGGAGTTCGATGCGGGCGTCGCCCGGGCCGGCCACCTCGAACGTGCCGGCGTACAGGCCGCACGCACCCGGCTCCCCGGCGGGGCGCAGCGCCACGGCGCCGATCCCGTCGTCGAACGCGTCGAGCCGCAGGCCCTGGGCCCGTACGCCGTGCAGGTACTGCCGCTCGTGCAGCACTCCCTGCGTGATGCCCTTCGATTCGCCCACCAGCGGGCCGTAGTTGACCCGGCCGAGTGACTCCACCCACAGCTCGACCACCGCGGGGCCCGGGACCTCGGTCTCCAGGACCGGGGCCGCCTCGGTCAGGACACCGGCCCGCTTCCCGTCGACGTACACGACCGCGCGGTCCCGCAGCCCGCGCACGCTCAGCGGATACGCCTTGCGCGGACCCGGCACCTCGAAGCGGTAGCGGACCAGGCCCCGGTCGATGTCCAGGTCCTCGAAGGCGGGCGGCGCCCCGGTGACCGTCTCCGGGCCGCCGAGCGCGGACACGACGTCGTCGAGCGGCGCCCACGAGTCCAAGGAAGCACTCACCGGAGCACCCAACTCGGCGGGCTGGACCGGGAGTTCGGGCAGCGGGCCCTGTGCGTACTCGGCGAGGATCTCGCGGAACGCCCAGAACTTCGCGGTCGGCCGGCCCTGCTCGTCGATCGGGGCGTCGTAGTCGTACGAGGTGACGTCAGGCTGCAGCTCGCCGTCGTGGAGGTGCCCGCTGCGGTTCGCGCCCGCCCAGCCGGCGAAGTTGGTGCCGCCGTGCGCCATGTAGATGTTCACCGAGGCGCCGCATTCGAGGATCTCCCGCAGCACCGCCGCCGCGTCCTGCGGGGTGCGCGCGGCCTCCTTGCCGCCCCAGTGCGAGAACCAGCCGCACCAGTACTCCATGCACATCAGCGGCCCGGCCGGCTGATGGCGGCGCAGCGTCTCGAAGGCGGTGCGGGCGCCGGAGCCGAAGTTGACGGTGGCGAGCACGCCCGGGACCGAGCCGCCCGTGAGCATATGGTCCTCGGGGCCGTCCGAGGTGAACAGCGGAACCTCCACGCCCAGATCGCGCAGCACGTCGGTGACGTGGCGCAGATACGTCGCGTCGCTCCCGTAGGACCCGTACTCGTTCTCGACCTGCACCATCACGACCGGACCGCCGCGGTGGATCTCACGGGCCACGACCTGCGGCATGAGGGCCTCGAACCAGCGGTCCACCAGACGCAGATACGCGGGGTCACAGGTGCGTGCCCGGGCGCCGAGCGGGCCGGTCACCCAGTGCGGAAGCCCGCCGTTCTCCCACTCGGCGCAGATGTACGGGCCCGGGCGGACGATCGCCCACAGGCCGGCGCGGGCCGCCGCGTCCAGGAAGCGGCCGAGTGCCTCGACGTCGTGGTACGTGCCGGGGGACGGCTCGTGCAGATTCCACGGGACGTACGTCTCCACGCAGTTGAGGCCCATGGCCCGCAGCATCCCGAGCCGGTGGTCCCACTGCTCCTCGTGGACCCGGAAATAGTGCAGCGCACCGGACAGGAGCCGGACCGGCCGGCCGTCCAGCTCGAAGTGCTCGTCGCCGACCCTGAATTCGGCTGCCTGGGAAGTAGTCATGCCGCCCGCCCCTTGGTTTGTGCTGGTACAGCGCCAGATTCGCCCCCTGGCGGGGCGCCGGTCCATGGACAAAGATCGGGTGTGCTTGCACTGCAGGCGCGAACGAAAGCGGCCTAGAAGGGGCAACCCCCCATGAACCACACGTATCACACGTGGATGCGGTACTTCACGCCCGGTCCCGTCCACCACCGCCTCGGCCTGGTCTGCCTCGGCGTGGGGCTCCAGTACGGGGCGCTGCCGCCCGTCGGGCCGCGCACCCTCGACCACCATGTCGCGATGGTCATCTGCTCCGGGGGCGGCTGGTACCAGCTGCCCGACGGGCGCCGCCACACCGTCACCGCGCCCGCGCTTGTGTGGCTGCTGCCGGGAGTGCCCCACCAGTACGGAGCCGATCCCGACACCGGCTGGGACGAGGCCTTCGTCGACTTCACGGGCCCGGCGACCGCCACGTACACCGAACTCGGCTACATCGAACCGGACCGGCCCGTCGTCCCCCTCGGCGACAGCGGACCCGCCCGCGCGGTCGTCACCCGGATCGCGCGCGCCGCCCGCGTCGGCAATCCGCTGCTCGAGGTCGAGACGGGCGCCGCCGTCCATGAACTCCTGGTCGCGCTGCGCCGCTCCCGCGCCGACCTCGCGCCCGACGGCGACCCGGTGCTCCAGGCGCTCGCCCGCGACGCGTATCTGCCGCTGTCCGTCGCCGAGCACGCGGCGCGCCTGGGCATGACACCCACCGAACTGCGCACCGCCGTACGCCGGGGCTCGGGCTGCAGCCCCAAGGACTACCTGCTCTCCATACGCCTGGGCCGCGCCAAGGAACTCCTCGCCGCGACCGAACTCCCGGTCGCCGCGGTCGCCCGCCGTGTCGGCTACGACGACCCCGCCTACTTCTCCCGCCTGTTCACCCGCCGCGCCGGCCTGGCCCCGATCCGCTTCCGCGAACAGCAGGCCCGCACGGTCCCCGGCGGCTGGTCCCAGCAGATCCCGGATCCGTCGGACCCGCCGATGCTGGGCGCGTGCGAGGGGGATGCCGAGGAGGCGGGGGTGCGGTAGCGCTGCGCGGCGGGCCCGTGATCAGTTCTCCGCGGCGCCCGCGATCTGCTCGTGGTGGCGGATCACCTCGCTGATGATGAAGTTGAGGAGCTTCTCCGCGAACGCCGGGTCGAGCTTGGCGTTCTCGGCGAGCGCGCGCAGGCGGGCGATCTGGTGCGACTCGCGGGCCGGGTCGGCCGGCGGGAGCTGGTGGGCGGCCTTGAGGTGGCCGACCTGCTGGGTGCACTTGAAGCGCTCGGCGAGCATGTGCACGACGGCCGCGTCGATATTGTCGATGCTGTCGCGCAGCCGGGCCAGCTCGGCCTGTACGGCGGGGTCGATCGGGGAGGTGTCACGCGTGGTCATGGCACGGGAGCCTACGTCGAAGGGGCACCGGGCCGCCCGGCCGTCCGCACCCTGGCGATCTTCCCGGCCGTCCGCACCCCGGAGTTCTTCCCGGCCGTCCCCGTCGCGCCGGTCCGCCCCGCACGCCCTCGACGATGCCCGACCGCCCGCCCCGGAGACCCCTCCGTCGGCCCCCTCTGTGCTCGGATCGGCACATCAGGCAGCATGTCCCCATGTCCGTACTGACGCGCGACGAAGCGCAGACCCGTGCCCGACTCCTCGAAGTGCAGCGTTACGAGGTCACCCTGGACCTCACGCGCGGCGAGGAGACGTTCGACTCCCGTACCGTGATCCGTTTCACCGTCCGTGAGGCCGGTGACAGCTTCGTCGACCTCAAGGCCGCCGCGCTGCGCGAGGCCGCCCTGGACGGACAGCCGCTCGACCCCGAGTCGTACGCCGACGGCCGGCTGCCCCTGAAGCACCTCACCGCGGGCGAGCACGAGCTGACCGTCGACGCCGAGATGCGCTACTCGCGCACCGGCGAGGGCATGCACCGCTTCACCGACCCCGCCGACGGCGAGACGTACCTCTACACGCAGCTGTGCATGGACGACGCCCAGCGGGTCTTCGCGGCCTTCGACCAGCCCGACCTCAAGGCCGTCTTCGCGTTCACCGTCACCGTGCCCGAGGGCTGGACCGTCCTCGGCAACGGCATCGCCAAGGACGAGGGCCAGGGCCGCTGGACCGTCGCGGAGACCCCGCGGATCTCCACCTACCTCGCCGCGCTCGCCGCAGGCCCGTACCACTCGGTGCGCACCGAGCACCGCGGCCTGCCCTTCGGCATCCACTGCCGCCGCTCGCTCGCGCCCCACCTGGACGTCGACGCCGACGAAATCCTCGACGCCACCAAGGCGCTCTTCGACCGCTACCACGAGAAGTTCGACGAGCCCTACCCGTTCGACTCGTACGACCAGGCCTTCGTGCCCGAGTTCAACGCCGGCGCGATGGAGAACCCGGGCCTGGTCACATTCCGCGACGAGTTCATCTACCGCTCCGCCGTCACCGACACCGAGCGCCAGACCCGCATCATGGTCATCGCCCACGAGATGGCCCACATGTGGTTCGGCGACCTGGTCACGCTGCGCTGGTGGGACGACATCTGGCTGAACGAGTCCTTCGCCGAGTACATGGGCTACCAGACCACCGCCGAGGTCACCCGCTTCCCGGACACCTGGACGGACTTCGGGATCGCCCGCAAGACCTGGGGCTACGACTCCGACCAGCGCGGCAGCACCCATCCCGTCGCCCCGAAGCCCGAGCTCGTCCCCGACACCGGCGCCGCGCAGGCCAACTTCGACGGCATCTCCTACGCGAAGGGCGCCTCCGCGCTGCGCCAACTCGTCGCCTGGCTCGGCGACAAGGACTTCTCCGCGGGCATCAACGCGCACTTCGCCCGCCACAAGTTCGACAACGCCACTCTCGCCGACTTCATCGACAACCTCGCCTCCGTCACGGACCGCGACGTCCACGCGTGGGCCCGCGTCTGGCTCGGCACGACGGGCGTCGACAAGCTGACCCCGGCGGTCAGCGAGACCGGCAACTCCTGGCAGCTCACCGTCACCCGCGAAGGCAGCCGCCCGCACCGCATCCAGGTCGCCGCCTACGAACCCGATCTGCAGGACGACGGCGCCCTCGTGCTGCGCGAACGCTTCGAGCTCGACATCGCCGCCGAGCGGACGGAGACCACCCGCCCCGGCCGCAGGCCCGCGCTCCTCGTCCTCAACGACCAGGACCTCACGTACACGAAGATCCGCCTCGACGAGCAGTCGCGGCGGACCGCCCTGAGCCAGCTCTCGGGCATCCCCGAGACGCTCAACCGCACGGTGCTGTGGAACGCCCTGCGCGACATGGTCCGCGACGGCGAACTCGCCCCGGCCGCCTACCTGGAGGCCGCCCGCGCCCACCTCCCCAAGGAGCGCGACCTCGCGATCGTGCAGGGCGTCCTCGCGTTCGCCGGCAGCCAGATCGCCGACCGCTACCTCGCCCCCGAGGACCGTCCGGCCGGACTGACCCTCCTGTCCGACCTGTGCGAGGACATCATCCGGCTCACCGAGGACGGTTCCTCGCCGGGTGCGCGCCTGACCGCCGTACGCCACTTCATCGACCATGCCCAGCGCGCCGACGTCATCCGCGCCTGGTTCGACGAGGGCACCGTCCCCGGCGGTCCGGAACTCGACCCGGAGCTGCGCTGGCGGCTGCTCACCCGGCTCGCGGTGCTCGGCGCGATCGACGACGACGTGATCGAGGCCGAGCTCCTGCACGACCCCAGCGCCACCGGCCAGGAAGGCGCCGCCCGCTGCCGCGCCGCGCTGCCCGACCCGGTCGCGAAGGAGGCCGCCTGGGAGGCGATGTTCGGCGGCGCCGACGCGCTGTCCAACTACCTGTTCGTGGCCACGGCCCAGGGCTTCTGGCAGCCCGAACAGTACGACCTCGTCCGCCCGTACGTGACCCGCTTCTTCACGGACGCGGTCGCCACCGCCAAGCGCAGGGGCCCGGCCCTCGCCGACGGCATCGGCCGGCACGCCGTACCGATCGCCGTGGTCGAGCCGGCCACGCTGGAGCTGGGGGAGCGGTGCCTCGCCGAGGGCGGCGACGTACCGCCGCCCCTGCGCCGCCGCCTGGCCGACCACATGGACGATCTGGCCCGGGCGCTGCGGGTGCGCGGGGTCTGAGCCGTACGCGAAGGGGGGACCGGGCACGGACCGGGGCCCCCCTCCCGTACCCCCCCCCACCCCTCCACCCGCCCTTCT